>WFSM01000061.1 GCA_015485945.1 Candidatus Bipolaricaulota bacterium
AGAACAGATCGACATCCTTACGGAACGGGACCGGCTTACTGCCGCAATCATCGCCGCGCTTCCCCGCCGGCGGGAACAGATCGAAGCCGCTATCGGGGCCGGCAAGCTCTGTTTGGAGGAATCGCACCTCGGGATCCATCTCGCTTACGCGCGTGCCCTCGGCGATGCCGGGTTCATTGCCGCCTATCCCCAGATCGCGGATGCGCTCCCCCGCCCGGACCTCTATTTGCGGCTCACCGCGCCGGAGACCATATCCGTCGTCCGCCAACAGGGACGGAACACGCCGGGGTACTACATCAGCGAAGACATCCTGACCAAAATGCTCGCCTATCTGAACGAGTGGCACATCGCGCGGCGCACCCGGTTTGCTACAGTGAACGCTGATCAGGACCCATCTGCATTCATAAGCGAGGTAGAGCGGATCCTCGGACTGCGCTACACGTCTCATAGCGCATCTACAAACGAGGTATTCCCGCTTCTCCTCCTGCTCGGCCGACCGGCAAGCGGGAAGAGCGAGTTCATCGACTTCATGAACAAAACGCCGATCGGCGAACGCGCCGCACGCTACCACATCGGGGACCTGTGTGTGCTCGACGACTTCCCCATCCTGTGGGAAAAATTCATCGACGATGACATCTGGGAAAAACTGGGGCGCGATCGGCTGCACTCTCGTCCCGCGGACGGCAACTACTCCGTCGTCGATCCCCTCATGTGGGCGTTCCTCATCGAGAGGTTGTCCATGGCTGTGCAGACAGGGCTCGCCGAGATGTCCCCCGGGGAGACACTCATCGTGGAATTCTCCCGCGGCCGGGAACACGGGTACCGCGAGGCGCTACCACATTTCCCACTGGACGTACTCCGTCGGGCGGCGATCCTGTATGTTGTCGTGTCGTTCGCGGAATCGCAGCGGCGCAACCACGCCCGCTACGACAAAGACCAACGCGATTCCATCCTCACCCACTCCGTTCCCCAGTCGGATATGGAAGGAACGTATCGCGACGATGATTGGAAGGAACTCGCTCTTGCTCCATCCGGGCGAATCCTCATAGGCGGGGTTGAAATCCCGTACGTTACCATGGTCAACGAACCCGAGCTGACCGACCCCCAGCAGCTCGACGCCCGCTATCACGCCGCCCTCGATCGGCTGTGGATGGAGAGGTCGGCAGGATGAGATGTCCCAGATTTTGATACGTGGCGGGACAATCGTACATCCGGATAGGAACGAGCTTAAATCGTCGGATATATGGATAGCAGACGGACGGATAATCCCCACCGCTGGCGAGGACGCGGAACAAATCGATGCCACTGGCCTTTACGTCGCGCCGGGATTCATCGACCTGCAGGTGAACGGCGGCGTGGGACACAACTTTGAGGACGCCTCGCCGGAGGAGATCCGCACAATCGTCGATTTCTACGTGTCGCATGGGGCGACCGGCCTTCTTCCGACCACGGTTACCGCGCCGATCGCGGGAATTCGGTCGACAATTGAGAGAGTTAAGCAGACCAATCATCCCGCGATTCTTGGGATGCACATCGAGGGCCCGTTCCTCTCCCCCGCTCAAAAAGGAGCCCACAATCCCGATTACATCCTCGATCCATCGGTAGAAACGTTCGACGCCCTTGCTGCCGGAAACGCGTGCTTCATCAAGATCGTCACCCTGGCTCCGGAGCGTCCGGGAGCGGACCAACTGATTTCCCGCATTAGGGAGATCGGGGCGGTTCCGTCCCTCGGCCATTCCGATGCCACCTATGACCAAACTATCGCCGCAATCGAACACGGAATCGGACTGTTCACCCACATGTTTAACGCGATGCGCGGCTTTCATCACCGTGCGCCCGGAGCGGTCGGCGCTGGCATCACATCCGACGTTCCGGTTGAACTGATCGCTGACGGGATTCACGTCCATCCCGGAGCGATGAAGTTGCTCTATAACGCAAAAGGCCCTGACCGAATTTGCCTCATCACCGACGCAATCAGCGCCGCTGGGTTGGAGGATGGTGAGTACCACCTCGGCGGGTTGCAGGTGTTCGTCAGGGACGCGACCGCTCGGTTGGCGGATGGGACGCTCGCCGGGAGTACGCTCACCATGGATAAAGCAGTGAAGAACTTCATCGCCGCAACCGGCTGTTCCCTGCCGGAGGCGGTGCGGGCGGCGAGCCTCAATCCGGCGCGCGTGCTCGGAATCGCCGACCACAAGGGAAGCATTGAACCAGGCAAGGACGCCGATCTTGTGATCTTCGACGACGAGTTCACCGTTCATTACACAATCATCGGGGGCGAGGTGGTCTATGCGCGTGATCGTTAGCGATGACTGCACCGTGATGGGCCGGGAGGCGGCGCGGGTCGTTGCCCGCCAGGTGTTGCTCAAGCCGGATTCCGTCCTCGGCTTACCCACCGGCGAGACGCCGATCGGGATGTACGCCGAGCTTGTGGAAATGCACGCCCACAGGCTGATCGACTTTTCGCACGTCGTGACATTCAACCTCGACGAGTTCCGCGGTCTTCCTCACGACCATCCGGGTAGCTACCATCGTTACATGCGCGAAAAACTCTTCGACCACGTCAACATTCAGCCGGAGAACGCATTCATCCTCGACGGGACAGCGCCGGATGTCACTGAGGAATGCCGCCGCTACGAGGAGGCATTAACCCACCGTGGCGGAATCGATCTGCAGGTGCTCGGGATCGGCCCGAACGGTCATATCGGGTTCAACGAGCCCGGCACAGACTGGGGAATGACGGTGGGATTAGTACGACTATCGGACGTGACACGCAACCGGGAAGCACCACGGTTCGGTGGCATCGAAAATGTTCCCACCCACGCGCTTACGCTGGGAATCAAATCGATCATGCGAGCGCGAAAGGTCCTGCTGCTGGCGTGCGGTCCGGAGAAAGCCACGCCCGTGAGAAACGCGCTCACCGGTCCGGTCACCCTCGACGTCCCCGCATCCGTGCTGCAGTTGCATCCCGATGTCACGGTCGTGCTCGACAAATCCGCCGCCGCGCTCCTCCCTCCTTCTCTCGTCGGTTAACCCACGGTGGCAACCGCGATTTTCCCGCGGTAACATCGACACCAGCGAAGGAGGGGAGGAACGTGAAGAATTGCCTGATCGATCCGCGCGATCTGCTGAAGTTCGACTTCGGGCCGATGCATCCATTCAAGATTTACCGCCTGGGTCTTGCCTACGAACTGATGGAGGCATACGGACTCACCGCACTTGACCGCGTGTACATCCTCAAGCCGCGGGAGGCGACTCCGGAGGAAGCAAAAACTTTCCACGTGGATGGATACCTCGAGGTGCTCCGGCTTGCCGATTCCGGAATGTGGATCCCAAACTTGTTTGCGCACGGCCTCGGCCCTGGTGACAACCCGGTGTTCCCCGGGGTGTACGAGTGGGGAATGTCGGTAGCGGGCGCATCGATCGAGTGCGCGGAGGAACTCCTCGCCGGCCGCGCGGGCGCGGCGTTCAACATCTCCGGTGGGCTGCATCACGCGATGCCGTCGCGGGCGGCCGGGTTCTGCCACATCAATGACCCGGTGCTGGCGATCAACAAGCTCCTCGCCGCTGGCAAGCGGGTGGCGTACATCGATATCGATGCTCACCACGGTGACGGGGTGCAACACGCGTTCTACAACACCGATCAGGTACTGACAATCTCCGTCCACCAGTCGGGGCACACGATCTTCCCGGGCACGGGGTTTGTGGACGAAACCGGCCAGGACCGCGGCGCCGGGTACGCGGTGAACGTTCCTCTTCTGCCGGGAGCGCGCGATGATGTATTTTCTCGTGTCCGCGCCGAAGTGATTGCTCCGCTGCTTGCCGCGTACGATCCCGACGTGATCGTGACCCAGCTCGGGGCGGACGCTATGCTCGGCGATCGCATCGCCAACCTCGGGATGAGCCTGCATGAGTTTGAGCGGTTTGCGAAGTTCTACCGCGGTCTGAACAAGCCGTGGCTCGCGCTCGGCGGCGGTGGATACGACGTGGGAAACGTCGCGCGGGCATGGACGCTCGTATTCGGGGTGATGAACGAAATCGATCTCCCCGACGCTATCCCCGATGCCTGGATCACCCACGCCGCGAGCTACGGGGTCACGGAGACGAGCCTGCGGGGCCCCGAAGTGACGGAACCATCGCCGGAACATGTTCTTGACGACCTCGACCGTACGCTTGCGGCCCTGAAAAAGACGGTCTTCCCGATCATCGGGAACCAGAGATGATCGATCGGACCATCGTCATCATCGTTGTCGTTGCGGCATTAGCCGCTGGGGCAGTGCTCATCGTGACGCTGTCCTCGTCTCCATCCACCTCCGAGTGGCAGATCAGCGCGGATCATCCGGTTGTCGTGGGCGGATATGGCGACAATTTTCAGTATTTGGGCACGGATGTGCGTCCGGTTGACGGCGATGTCGTGCTCGTGTTCGATCCCACGACCCACACCGGGACGATCACAGCTACGGTATCCACCACCGCGGCCAGCGGCGCGTTATCGGTCGCGGCCGACACCAAGCTGACCGGCCGCATCACGCTGTCGTCGCACATCACGCCCACCGATCGTATCGTCACTGATACCGATATCTACGGCGACACCGAATTTGGTGGGCCGAGCCTTCCCACCACCCACGCCCTGATCGCGGGCACCGGTACATTTGATCTCTATGTGAACGGGAAACTTGTCGACACCGGCCTCCGCGGGGAATGGTCGGTGGCGGACGCGGTGCGCAAACCGGACGGGTCGATCCGCCAAAGTGGCCTTGTCTACACCCCGTTGTTGCGCGACAAGACCGGGTTTGCCGACCCGCACCGTCGCGAGTTCACGCTCATCGTCCACTCCATCACCGCGGACCCGAATAA
>WFSM01000062.1 GCA_015485945.1 Candidatus Bipolaricaulota bacterium
CGCCGCTGAGAGGACCACCATACAGAATCCGGTCCACATCCATACTCCGATTACAATGAGCGCCAGCGTGTTCCACGGCGAATGGATTAGCCACGCCACCGGCTTACCCCCCGCGGCAGTAATTATCTCGTCTAGCAGCCCAATTTGGTGCGCTCCCGCAGGGCGGTAGGCGTACATGAACTTCCAGATCACGCTTGCCCCGACCATGGATATCGCCATCGGGAGGAAGATGAACGATTTCGCGATCCTCTCGTAGCGCACCCGGTCGACGAGCACGGCGATGATCAGGCCGAACGAGACGGTGAACATAGTGAACACCGCGAGCCAGATCGCGTTGTTGCGGAACGCGGTGAGCATCGTGCGATCGGTGAACGCGTAGATGTAGTTGGCAAACCCGACGAACCGTTGGGAGTTGGGGCCATAAAACGAGATGATGATCGTCTCGATCGATGGATAAACCAAGAAGAACCCGAGCAGGACGAGAGCGGGCCCGACGTACAGCCACGGATGATACCATTTTGTTCGCATACACGATCCTTCCCCGTGGGATAAAAAGCGCGGGAGCCCGTTGTTGGGCCCCCGCGCGCAGTGATTACTTCTTGTACGCCGTCTCGGCGCTCTGCTCGATCTTGGTCAGCACTGTGTCCAGTGGCGTGCCGTTGATGTAGTCAAGCACCCCAGTCCAGAATGTACCCGCACCAACTTGGGCTGGCATCATGTCCGAGCCGTCGAACCGGAACACCTGGGCATTACTCAGGATCTGGAACGCCTTCTTGGTGATCGGGTTGGTGTAGATATCGGGGTTGACTGTCTTATTGACCGCGAGCTTGCCCAGTTTCTTGGCGAAGATCGTCTGCGCCTCCGCGGACGCGAGGTACTTGATCAGCGCCTGGGCCTCGGGCGTGTTGTTGAACACGCTCATCAGGTCACCGGACCCCTCGATCGGGGTCGGCATCCCCGGCCCCATCGGCGGGAACGGGAATATGTCGTAGTCCACGCCCGGCTTCAGGTTCGGATTGGCCTTCTGGATGAAGCTCTGCATGAACGTGGCCTGCTTGAGCATGTACGCCCCCGGTGGGTTGGTGAACAGCGGGTTAGCAGCGTCGCCGAAGTTGGTGGACAGCTCGCCGGCGGTACCGCCGTACACGTACTTGGGGTTAAGCGCGATCTCGCCGAACGCCTCCCACGCCGCCTTGACGCACGGGTTGAGCCAACTGATCTTGTGCTGCACCCACAGATCATATATCTGCGGTCCGGAGATGCGGAGCATCAGATCCTCGATCCAATCGGTGCCCGGCCACCCGGATGCCGCGCCGCTCTCCAGCCCGATCGACCACGGCGTGCCGCCGCTGCGCGCGATCTGCTGGGTGAGCGCCATCAGCTCGTCCCACGTCTGCGGGACCTTGTACCCCTTGGCGGCGAACACCTTGGGATCGTACCACACGAGACTTTTAACGTCAGCGTCCATGAAGATGCCGTACACATGACCGTTCACCGTAGCGAGGTCCACGAACCCCTTCGGCTGCTGGCTCATGTCAACGATGTTCCCCAACGGCACCAACGCGTTCTGCTCAGCGAACTGCTTCATCTGTCCCGGGTTGGGCATCGCTGCCACATCGGGCGGGTTGCCGCTCTTGAAGTGCACCACCAGGTAGGTGGGCAGGTTACGTCCCACCGGCTCGATGGTTACCTGAATCCCCGTCTCCTTCTCGAACTGGGCGATTACGTCCTGAAATGCCTGGAGCTCCTGTCCGCTCCATACAACCGCTATCGACACTTTGTTCGCTGCCGCCTGGCCGAACACCGCGATCGTGCCGACCAGCATGAGGATCACTAGCCCGATAACTGCTTTTTTCATCATCTACCTCCTTCTCGTTTTTGTTCCCGGTGCTTAGATGTTGCTTGTTGTTATCACCTCCTTTAGTAAAATTTAAGTGATGAGCTCAACTGGCTGCTGGAGCGCCTTCTCCAGCGCAAACAATGCCCCTCCCTTGGCGCAACTCAACTCGCGTTCATGGGCGGCTGTTATTGCCACGTTATGTGGCACTCCCTCGTAATGGACGTCGTTGAGGCGGACGGTGAGCGCGTGGATGAATGCCGGTTCGTTGTCCCCGATAGTCGCTGCATTAATCACCACTCGATTGGGATCGAACAGGTGCAACAAGTTGACGACCGGCTCGAACAAGCGATCGGCGAGAAGGGCGGCAAACCGGTCGGGGTGCTCCGCGGCGCATTTCTGAATCGCAGTTTCTTCCACGTACGCGTGATACAAGGCGCCGGCGTTTCCGTTTCCGCCGTGAAACAGCTTTCCTTTGATCAAGATGCTGCCGCCCATGCGGATATCGCCCTTCAACCCGCGACGCAACGCGAGATAGGCCATCACCCGGTCTTGATATCCCAGCGCGCGGTGTTCCGCCAACGACATGAATTTCACGTCGTTACTGACGAACACCGGGAGGGAAAGATCATCCGCGAGAATCTGCCGCGCCGGGATGTGTTCCCAATGAGGGAGTGCATGTCCGGCTACGGTTATCGTGTCACCGCTGAGAAATGCGGGAACGCCAATTCCCAGTCCAGCGACGCGATCGATCGAGATATTGGCGTCGGCGAGCAACGTTTTAATGCTGGTAGCGGTAAAGTCAAGCGTATCCGTCGGATCAGCGGTGATGGTGGCAGGGATGGTAAGGGTTTTTCTGCGGATGAAATCACCGTTGAGCCCGAGGATAACCAGATTTAATTCCGGGAATTCCAGGTCGCTGCCCACGGTGTACAGTGCGCGTGGGTTGATTGCATACAGAACAGCGCGGCGGCCGCCAGCGGATGGACCACGACCATCGTGGTGGACAAACCCGGTTGCCGTGAGATGAGATATCGCGCGATCAACGGTGGGACGGCTCAGGTTGAGCTGCTGGCAAAGCCCGTTTTTTGTGAGCGCACCTTCCTGTTTTAACGTGAGGAAAATTTTGACCAGGTTGCGTCGCCACACTTCCTGGTTATCACGCACGTCTCGTTCCCCTCCCTGCTAACTTTTGCATCAAGCTTTTAAAAAAGCTCTTTATAAAAGTAGCACAGTTTGCCTCGCTTGTCAAGAGCCGGGAACAAGAAACGAAATGGAATGCAGTTCTGAAGCTGAAAATAGGGGGTGAAACAAGATCCCGGGGCCAGTCCATTGCCACCATAGCTGGGGGACTAACCCCGGGATTGGGTGAGTAGGTTACCCTGTTTGCAGCGCTTCGGTGACCTCCACCACCATCTGTTTGCCGTCTCCGAATAACATGAGCGTGTTGTCCGCGGCGAACAGCGGGTTGGGCACTCCGGCGAACCCCGGACTGAGGCTGCGCTTGATTACAATCACGGTGCGTGCCTTGTCCACTGCGATGATCGGCATGCCAGCAAGCGGACCGGAATTCTCCTCCCGCGCCGCCGGGTTGACGGTATCGTTGGCGCCGATCACGATCGCCACATCGGTCTGTTCGAGTACGGGGTTGATCTGCTCCATCGTCTTTAATTTGTCGTAGGGGACGTTTGCCTCGGCGAGCAGCACGTTCATGTGTCCGGGCATGCGGCCGGCGACCGGGTGGATTCCGAACAGAACTTCCACTCCGCGCGATTCCAGCAGATTAGCGAGATCACGCACGGCGTACTGGGCCTGTGCTACCGCCATCCCGTATCCGGGCACGATCACGACACGTTGCACGCCGTCGAGGAGCATCGCGACTTCCTCCGGCGACGTCGATTTGACCTTGCCAGCGTAGATGTCGCCGGCTTCTATCGTGGTTGCTCCTACGCCGCCGAACAGGACGTTACTCAATGGGCGGTTCATCGCTTTGCACATCAGGCTTGTAAGAATGAGCCCCGACGCGCCGACGAGCGCTCCAGCGATGATCAGAACGCTGTTGTTAAGCACAAACCCGGTGGACGCCGCGGCGAGCCCGGATAACGAGTTGAGCAGGCTGATCACGACTGGCATGTCCGCGCCGCCGATCGGCATGACCATCAATACTCCCAGCACCGATGACGCTGCGACGAGGAGCCAATACCACGCCACCGCGGACGGCTGCAGCACCACCAATACGCCCAACCCGAGGGAGACCAGGAGCAGGAGCACATTCCACAGTTGGTGTACCGGGATCTTTGCCGGTCGTGAACTGATGATACCCTGCAGTTTGGCGAACGCGACCAGACTGCCCCAAAATGTGACTGCGCCGATCAACCCGGACGTTGCGGTGGACACGGTCATCTGGGTGGATGGGACGCGGGAATGCAGCACGGCCACGATTATCGCTGCGCCGGCAACTAACACCGACGCACCACCGCCGAACCCGTTGAACAGCGCGACCAGTTGCGGCATCTGTGTCATCTGTACTTTTACTGCGAGGATCACTCCGAATGCCGTGCCGATTGCCAGTCCGATCAGTATCCACTCGTAGCTGATGATGTGACGATCGAGCAGGGTAAGAAGCACCGCCAGGAGCATTCCCACCGCACCGAGTAAATTGCCGCGCACCGCGGTTCGTGGGTGACCAAGTCCCTTCAACCCAAAAATAAACAGCGCGGCGGCAACGAGATAGCCGAGATTTATCAGGGTATTCATCGTTGGTTAGTCCTTTCTCCGGAACATGCGGAGCATCCGATGGGTGACGAGAAAGCCGCCCACCACGTTGATCGTGGCGAACACGAGCGCGATCACCCCTAAGATGGTAGTAGCCGTTGTAGCCTTCTCCCCGGCAGCGATGAGGGCCCCCACAATGGTGATCCCCGAGATCGCGTTCGAGCCCGACATGAGTGGGGTATGGAGCGTCGGCGGAACCTTGGTGATCACCTCAAATCCGACGAATACTGCCAATATGAATATCGCCAGTGCAGCAATGAACGGATCCATTACGCATCACTCCTTTCTTCGGGTTGGTCGGGCGGCGTGAGGCCGAGCAGTTCGCGCACCCGCGGATGCACCACCTCACCGGTGTTGGTGACCAACGTTCCGGTTGTAATCTCATCATCAGTATTGAGCTCTATCTTCCCGTCCTTTACCAGATGGAGGAGAAAGTTTGTGATGTTCTTCGCGTACATCTGGCTTGTGTGGTACGGGACGGTTGCCGTGATGTTGACCGGGCCGCGGATGGTGACCCCGTGTTCGACGATCGTCTCACCAGGACGGGTGAGCTCGCAGTTGCCGCCGCGTTCCGCGGCGAGGTCGACGATCACCGCACCGGGGTGCATCCCCGTCACCATTTCCGCGGTGACAAGCACCGGCGCTCGTTTGCCCGGGATCGACGCTGTGGTGATGACTACGTCACTGTCAGCGACCACGCCCGTCATCATCTCCCGCTGTTTGCGGTAGAACTCCTCGCCCATCGCCTTGGCGTAACCGCCCTTGTCCTCCGCTTCCTTCGTCTCCAGTTCCAGTTCGATGAACGTCGCTCCCAGGCTCTCCACCTGTTCCTTCACCGCCGGACGTACGTCGTACGCTTGGACCACGGCGCCCAACCGGCGGGCGGTGGCGATTGCCTGCAAACCGGCAACCCCGGCTCCGACGATGAACACGTGTGCTGGCGTTATCGTGCCCGCCGCGGTCATCATCATCGGGAACATTTTGGAAAGGGCCTCGGCAGCGAGGAGCACTGCCTTGTACCCCGCTACGGTGGCGAGGGAGGAAAGGGCATCCATCGCCTGAGCGCGGGTGATGCGCGGGATGAGTTCCATGGAAAATGCGATCACTCCTCGCCCGGCTAATTCCTGGATCCCCTGTGGCGTGCCCAGTGGATCGAGGAAGCCGATAACAATCTGCCCGGACCGTAACCGTTCGATATCTGCGCTACCAGCGTCGGAATGACGCCCCGGGCCGTGCACGGTGAGAAGTATGTCTGCTTGTGAGAACAGCTCATCGCGGCTGTCCACGATGCGGGCGTCCTTTGCTGTGTATTCTTCATCCGTGAACCCGGCCTGTGCTCCGGCTCTTTTCTCGATGAGGACGGTTAATCCCGCGTTAACAAGGGACGGAACCACCCCGGGAACAACGGCGACACTACGCTCGTTTGGAAAGACCTCTTTCGGGACCCCAACGATCATCCTGCCTCCTAAGGTGTAAGTTTTTTGGCATGCAAATTGCTACCGGAATTTTAGATCCTTACGGGGAA
>WFSM01000063.1 GCA_015485945.1 Candidatus Bipolaricaulota bacterium
GGCCCCATGCCGAGGTGTTCGCGCTGGAAGAAGCAGAAAAAAACGCGCGCGGGGCGACGATCTACGTCACCCTGGAACCGTGCTCTCACTACGGCAAGACCCCGCCGTGTGCCGATCGGATCATCGAGGCGGGAATATCCCGCGCCGTCGTCGCCTGTCGCGATCCCAATCCGCTCGTAAACGGCCGTGGCATCGAGAGAATGCGCGCTGCCGGGATCGAGGTGATCGAGGGCGTGCTCGCGGACGAAGCGCGAAAGGCAAACGAGATCTTCATCAAGTTCATCCAGACCAAGATCCCGTTCGTGCTGCTGAAGCTCGCGCTGAGCCTCGATGGGAAGATCGCGACGCGGTCCGGTGATTCCAAGTGGATCACCGGCGAAGAGGCGCGGACCGCGGTCCATCGCTTGCGACGCCGGTTCGCCGCCGTTCTCGTTGGAGCAACCACCGCGATTAACGATGACCCGCTCCTCACCGTGCGTCACGTCGAGGGACCAAACCCGGTTCGGATCATCCTCGACGGCCGCGGGCGTGTTCCCGACGATGCGCGTATGTTTAACGAAGACGGCCGCACAATTGTTGTCACCACGACGATGCCGGTGGAGAAGGAGACGAAGCTTCAATCTCGTGGGGTTGAAGTGTGGCGCCTTCCCAATGACAAAGACCAAGTTGATCTGCAGGAACTCCTCGTCCGGCTGGGTCAGGAGAATATCGACTCACTCCTGATTGAAGGCGGCGGCGAGACGGCAGCTGCGTTCCTTACCGCCGGTTTTGTCGACAAAGTCGCGTTGTTCATCGCTCCGCTCATCATCGGCGGCCGCGATTCCGTTCCTGCAGTCGGCGGTGCCGGAGCAGCTCGCATTGCCGATGCCATCAGGCTCAGAGATACGGAGGTTATGAAGATTGGTGAAGATTTTCTTGTGATCGGCTATCTCGTCTGACAAGCGTGCGGGAGTGAATTGTCGGCTGTGTCTGGTATGCCGGGTGTGGTGATGGCATAATGGTGTCACAATATACGGCGGGAACCGGAGGTCGGTGGGAGCAGGATGATCGAACGATATAGCCTGTCGCCAATGCGGGAATTATGGACACTGGAGGCCCAGTATGCGCGCTGGCTTGAGGTGGAGCTGGCTGCGCTTGCCGCGATGGAGCCCCTTGGCGAGGTTCCCACCGGGACGTACGCTGCGGTGCAAAGTAAACTCCATGTTGATTCCGCTCGGATCGCCCAAATCGAAGTAGAAATTCACCACGATCTGCTCGCGTTCATCCGGTCGCTGGAAGAACAGGCGGGGGCGCCGGGACGGTTCATCCACCAGGGCCTCACTTCATCCGATATCAAGGACACAGCCCTCTCCTTGCAGATGCGTGATGGACTCGACATCCTTCTCCGGGAAGCGGATGGGCTGAGGAAACTGCTGCTTACAAAGGCGGTGGAGTATCAGGACTTGGTGATCGTCGGACGGACGCACGGAATGCATGCCGAGCCGACGACGCTGGGGCTGAAGTTCGGCAACTGGGCGGCGGAGATCGCGCGCGATATTGCGCGTCTGAAGCAGGCGAAAGCGACGATCAGCGTGGGGAAACTCTCCGGCCCGGTCGGGACTTACTCCCAGATTTCACCAGCGGTGGAGAAACTCGCATTGGAGAAACTTGGACTGCGGCCGGCTCTGATCGCCACCCAAGTTCTTCAACGCGACCGCCACGCCGAGGTCCTGGCTGCAATCGCGATTACTGGAGCGACACTGGAGAAAATCGCCCTCGAGATCCGCCATCTGTCCCGCACCGAGATCGGTGAAGTGGAGGAGCCACAGCCGGAGGGATCGTCGTCGATGCCGCACAAGCGCAATCCGATCACCGCGGAGCGGATCTGCGGCTTAGCGCGCATCCTGCGGAGCAACTTGCAGGCAGGGTTGGAGAACATCGCCCTGTGGCACGAGCGTGACATGTCGCATTCGTCGGTGGAGCGAGTAGTGATCCCTGATTCGTTTCTCCTTCTTCACTACATGCTTGTAAAGATTAGCGCGATTGTATCCGGACTCGTGATCCACGCCGACCGGATTGCGGAGAATCTTGGTCTTACCCACGGAGCGATTTATTCGCAGGCAGCGCTGATCGAGCTTGTGAAGCACGGGATGCCGCGGAGTGAGGCACACGCAGCGGTAAAGCAGGCGGCGGAACGGGCGATTGCGGACGGAGGCGACTTTTTCGTCGCGCTGCAGGAAAATCCGGCCATCGCTTCGTACCTGGAACGGGCCGCGCTTGACATCGACACCCTGTTATCCCATGTGCGCGCGATGAGCGCAGAGATCATCGCCAGGCTGATGAAGGAGTGGGGATAGAATGGGATTGATCGGGCTTATCGTGATCGCCTATCTGCTCGGGGCAATCCCGACCGCACTCATCGCGGGCAAGCTCCTCAAGGGGATCGACATTCGCACCGTGGGAAGCGGGAACGTGGGGGCGACGAACACGTGGCGCGCCCTTGGGTGGAAGGCGGGAGTGGGAGTGCTGGCGATCGATCTCGGGAAGGGGCTAATTGCGGCGGCGCTCGTCCCGCAAATCCCATTGGGGCCGCTCCCAGTTGATATGCAGGACGTCGCGATTCTGTGTGGACTGGCGGCGGTGCTCGGGCATGTCTTTCCTGTCTACATCGGGTTTCGTGGCGGCAAAGGCGTGGCTACCACCACCGGGATGCTCATTGCCGTTGCGCCGCTTCCGCTCGGAATCGCAGCCGGGATATTCGGCCTGACATTTGTCCTTACCGGACGGGTATCAATCGGCTCGCTGCTGGGAGCAACGAGTGTCCCAATTGCGGTGTGGCTCCTCGGCCGCTACGGGATCGCCACGTACCCGGTCCTTCTCCTCGGGCTCACTTCGGCGTTGGCGGCGTTTATCGTGTTTAATCACCGCGCAAACATTGTTCGGTTGGTGCGGGGCAAAGAACATCCGATCATTCGCCCGTTGTTTGGGCGGCGACGGTAACGTATATTTCAGTTGTAATCGGGATTTGACCGAGAGCACATCCGGTGCTACAATTCCAATGAGGTAATATTATGGAAAAAGATCCGCTTAGAGAACTACGCAATCGTAATTTACGCAATATTGCGGTGATCACGGTAATCGTGATCCTGGGACTGATACTGCTTCAGTCCTGGTTCGGAGGGAATAAGCCGCAGAATGAGGTCGATTATACGACGTTCCTCACGTTCGTGAAGAGTAGTCAGATCGCCTCGATCGTGATCAAGGACAACCGCGGCACGGCAAAGACCGTCGACGGTGGAACCGTTGTGGTTGAGTTACCGAGCAACCCGATCCTGTACGAGCCGTTGCTCGTTGACCACAACGTGAAAATTCAGTTCAAACCGCCGTCGCAGAATGGCCTGTTGTGGTCGATCCTCATCTCACTGCTGCCGATTATTCTGTTGATCGGGGTATGGATGTACATCATGCGCCGCACGCAGAGCGGTGGAGCGCTCAGCTTCGGGCAGTCAAAGGCGAAGCTGGTTCAGCCGTACGCCACCCAGGTGACGTTTGCCGATGTTGCCGGCATCGATGAGGTGAAGGAAGAGGTTGAGGAAGTCGTCGAGTACTTAAAAGACCCAAAGCGGTTCGCTCGCCTGGGGGCGGAGATTCCGAAGGGAATCCTCCTCGTCGGCGCGCCGGGCACGGGGAAGACGTTGCTCGCCAAAGCGATCGCCGGTGAGGCTCATGTCCCGTTCTTCTCGATCAGCGGCTCGGACTTCGTGGAGATGTTCGTCGGGGTGGGAGCGGCACGGGTGCGCGACATGTTTGCCAAGGCAAAGGCATCGGCGCCGTGCATCATCTTTATCGACGAGATCGATGCCGTTGGCCGTAAGCGTGGCGCTGGGCTCGGCGGCGGCCACGACGAGCGCGAGCAGACGTTGAACCAGCTTCTCGCTGAGATGGACGGATTCCAACCGAACAAGGGGATCATCATCCTCGCCGCCACTAACCGCCCCGACGTGCTCGATCCGGCGCTGTTGCGGCCGGGACGATTCGACCGGCGGATCACCACCCCGCGTCCTGACTTGAAAGGACGAGCGGAGATCCTCAAACTTCACCTCCGCAACAAGAAGATCGGTGAGGACGTCGATCCCACGATTCTTGCCCGGCGCACCCCGGGGTTCGTGGGAGCTGACCTGAAGAATTTGTGCAACGAAGCGGCTCTGCTTGCCGCTCGCAATGATAAGGCACAGGTCGATATGTCCGACTTCGAGGAGGCGATCGACCGCGTGATTGCCGGGGTAAAGCGCAAGGGGATTGTGCTCACCAAGGAGGTACGGGAGCACATTGCCTATCACGAGTCCGGCCACGCATTGCTGGGGCGGCTCCTGCCCAAGGCCGATCCCGTGCACCGGATATCGATCATCCCCCGCGGTGACGGTTCTCTCGGGTTCACGCTCCAGCTCCCGCTGGAGGACAAGTACGTCGTGTCCGAGGAGGAGCTTGAAGACAAGCTCATCACCCTGTTCGGCGGGCGGGCGGCGGAGGAGATCGTGTTCCACGAGCTCACCACCGGCGCGTACGACGACCTGAAGAAGGCGACCCAACTCGCCAAGCGAATGGTCGTCGAGTACGGGATGAGCGATAAGCTGGGACCGATCAGCCTGGCACGCGAGCACGTGAACGTGTTCCTCGGCGAGGAGATCGTAAAGAGCGACGAGCACTCGGA
The DNA here is from genome assembly GCA_015485945.1 of Candidatus Bipolaricaulota bacterium. Taxonomy (GTDB): domain Bacteria; phylum Bipolaricaulota; class Bipolaricaulia; order UBA7950; family UBA9294; genus S016-54. Next base: position 4,691 of record WFSM01000063.1, read on the forward strand.
GGAGCTTTCCGCCCTCGTCGATTCCGAGATCCGCGGGCTTATCACCCGCACCTACGGCCGGGCGAAGCAACTGCTCGCTGAGCACCGCTCCGTCCTCGACCGATTAGCGCACGCCCTGCTGGATAAGGAGGTCCTCGCCGGCACGGAGCTCGACGACCTGTTCTCGTCCTTGGTCCCGTCGCCGGCTGCGTAATGCGCCGCGTTATCATTCTCGGGTCGACCGGCTCGATCGGCACACAGACGATTGACGTAATCACCCGCCTTAACCGCATTGGATACGACTTTGAAATTGTCGGGCTCGGAGCTGGCCACAACATCGAGCGACTCAGTCAGCAGGTTGCCGCCGTCCGTCCGCGTGTGGTGTGTGTCGCCGAGGAATCCGGCCGTGACGAGCTTGCACGCCGGTTTCCCGACCTCGAGATCGTGGTCGGAGAGGACGGGCTGCTTGTGCTTGTCCGCACGGACGACGTCGATATCGTGGTGAACGCCCTCGTCGGTGCAATTGGGCTTCCTCCCACTCTGGTGGCGCTCGAACAGGGACGCACTGTTGCCCTTGCCAACAAGGAGAGCCTTGTGGTGGGGGGAGAACTGGTCAAAACCGTGCTCGCCGACCATGGTGGGACGATTGTCCCGATTGACTCCGAACACAGCGCGCTCCTGCAAGCACTGTCCGCCGGGAAACGGGAGGAGGTGCGCCGGCTGGTCATCACCGCATCGGGCGGCCCATTCCTCCGCACCCCGCTCGTGGAGCTCGATCGGGTGCGCCCCGAAGACGCGCTTCATCATCCCAACTGGAACATGGGGACGCGGATCACGATCGACTCGGCAACGATGGTGAACAAGGCGTTCGAAGTGATCGAGGCCCATTACCTGTTTGGGATTCCGTACGATCACATCGAGCCGGTCATTCACCCGGCGTCGGTGGTACACTCGTTGGTTGAGTACCGCGATGGATCGGTGATCGCCCAGCTCGCTCCTCCGGACATGCGGATCCCGATTCAGTATGCACTTGTCTATCCCCACCGGCCGGATACCGAATTGCCGCGACTCGATCTCACCGCGGTGGGACCGCTCACGTTTGCACCGCTCGATCACGCGCGCTATCCCGCGTTTGACGCCGTCCTGTTCGCAGCGGAACGTGGCGGTACTGCTCCGGCAGTGGCCAACGCTGCTGATGAGGTGTTGGTAACGCGGTTCCTCGCAGGCGAGATCCCGTTCACTGCGATCGCTCGTGGGATCGCCGCCGCACTTGCAGGGTGGACGGATGACGCTCCGCTCACACTCGCTGCCGTCCGCGCCGCCGATCGCTGGGCACGCACGGTTGCCCGCAAATACACGCCTTGATCTGGGCACGGCGCCCGGGGAGCCAATTGACGGCAGCCCGGGCGGGATGTTAGTCTACATAACGAACACACGGCGGCGGTACGGGCGGGCTCGTGTCGCCTGGACTAACAACTGGTTACAAGGAGAGGCATGGATACACACAGGATTATGCAACTCGCGCTCGAACTGGCCGGGCTGGATGAGATCCCTGCGGACAGCGCGATCTACCAGCCGGGGGAGGACATCGAACGGGTCATCATTGGGATTGACATCGATACCACCGAGCTTATCCTCGCCGAGGAGGAGGGGTACGACCTTGCGATCTCGCACCATCCGATGGGGGGCGAGGCGTTCATCAACTTTCATCGCGTGTTGGCACGCCATATCGACCTGCTGGTAACCGCAGGTGTACCACGTGATGCGGCGAAACAGGCGGTCCTCCCGATGATGGAAGAACAACGGATCGCACACGCAATGCGCAATTACGACCGCGCCCCGTCGATCGCTCGGCTGATCGACATGCCATACATGAACATCCACACCCCACTCGATGAGATCGGACGACGGCGGATGGCGGACGCGTGCGCCGCGCTCGCGCCCACGAACACAGTGGCTGACCTGATCGAACACTTTCGCGCCGTGTTCGGGGAATTCCGCCATGCACTGACGACCATCGAACCGGTGGTGGGAGCGCCGGAGAACCAACTCGGCCGCATCGCCGTTGCCCACGGCGCCGGCACGAACGGCGGCTATCCGGTGGCAAAAGTGTACTTCACCCACGGAATCGACACGGTGATTTACATCCACTGTGCCCCGCGGGACATCGTGCGGCTGCGCCAGGAGTTTCCTGACAAGAACCTTGTTGTCACTGGACACATCGCCAGCGACTCGGTGGGAATCAATCCGTTCATCGCTGCGCTTGAGGAGCGAGGAATGGAGGTAACTGCGATCAGCGGGATCGTAGCGCCGTAGGACAGTTCACTCAGCGGTGCGCGGGTCGAACCGATGGCGCTCGATCGCGTACTGTGCCGATATTCGACCGGCACGGTAATCACGTACGATTTCCGAGTGAGGACGCGCGGTTGGATCACCGTACCCGCCTCCACCCGGGGTACGAATACTGATGATCTCTCCCGGTGCAAGAATGAATGACCCCTTGCCCGCCACGCGGCGCTCGCCGCTGGCAGTGATGATGTAATCCACACCCGATGCCCCGGGGGTGCCGCCGTTGATCCCGTACGGTTGCGTGGCGCGGCGATCGGCAAGCAGCGAGACGCGCGCCTGATGCCCGATCACACGGATGTCGCGTCTGATACCCAACCCACCCCGGTATCGTCCTGCCCCACCGCTGTCGCCGCGTAGCTCGTAACGTTCCACCCGCAATGGGTACGCGATCTCCAGTGCCTCGATTGGTGTGTTGAGCGTGTTTGTCATGTGGCACTGAATCCCGTCGACGCCGTCCTTGTCCGGCCGCGCGCCAAACCCACCCCCGATCGTTTCGTACACTGTGTACGCCCGTCCGGTGCGGGGATCGATCCCTCCGATGGTGACGTTGTTCATCGTCCCCTGGCACGCGGCGATCGTGCGGTCGGGTGCGGCACTGGCAAGCGCACCGAGAAGGACATCGACGATCCGCTGCGCCGTTTCCAGGTTACCCCCCACCACCGCCGCCGGCGGGCGGGCGTTAACCACCGTACCAGGAGGGGCAGTTATCGCGATCGGCCGGTAACACCCAGCGTTGGGAGGAATATCAGGGGCGATGACGGCGCGGATTGCATAGTACACTGCTGACGCGGTGACTGCGTACACCGCGTTGATCGGGCCGTCCACCTGAGGATCGCTCCCGGAGAAATCGATCGTCATCATATCACCGACAATGTGGATACTGACTGCAATACGGACCGGACGATCGCTGACGCCGTCGTTATCCAATTGATCCGCGTATCGGTATATCCCATCGGGCATGACAGCGATCGCTGCCCGCATCTGACGCTCTGATCGGTCCATGATCGCATCGATCGCGGCAATGAGCACCTCCGCGTCATAGCGCGCGAGCAATTCCAGAAATCGCCGCCGCCCCGTCTCATTGGCCGCCCGTTGCGCGCGCAGGTCGCCGCGGCGCTCGTCCGGGGTGCGCACGTTGGCGGTGATAACGCTCATCAGATCGGAATCGAGTTTTCCGCCCCGCCACAGCTTGATCGGGGGTAGGCGCAGCCCTTCCTGGTAAATCTCGGTGGCGTCCCCGGCCACGCTTCCCGGGCGCATCCCGCCCACGTCCGCGTGGTGAGCGCGGTTGACGGCAAACGCGACCACCGCGCCGTTGTGGAAGATCGGGGTAAGAAACGTGATGTCGGGGAGGTGAGCACCGCCGGCAAACGGGTCGTTCACCACGACTGTGTCTCCGGGTGCGAACTCATGAAACCGGGAGAGGACGGCGCGGACGGAGAACGGCATCGCCCCCAGATGCACCGGGATCGATTCCGCTTGGGCGATCAACTGACCGGCGCGATCGAATAGGGCAGACGAGCAATCGCGGCGCTCCTTGATGTTGGGGCTGTATCCGGTGCGGATCAAATTGTGGTTCATCGCCTCGGCGATGCCGGCGAGCGCGTTTTCGATGATCGTCAGGGTCACCGGATCGATGGTCATTGTGGCAACTCCGCTCCGACCGCGATGATCACGTTCTGCAATTGATCTACTTGTGCCGTCATCTGCGGCGGCACGAGGATCGTGGTATCGCGCCCGGCGATCACCGCTGGCCCGGTGAGGGCGAGGCCTGGAGCGAGCTCCGCGCGTGCGAACACGGGCGTGTCCGTCCATCCTGTGGTCGGAAAGTACACAGGACGGATTTCCGGGTGCGCGGGGTGCGCCGCCGCTGGTTTGCGATCGTGACCGCGGTCGATTGCAGCTACCGCGCCGACGGCGTGCACACGCAGATTGACGAGTTCCACTGGTTCATCAGGGGCGGAATGTCCGTACAGGTCACGATGGCGGGTGTGGAACCGGGCGACAGCGTGGGCGAGCTGGTCCACATCCAACGGCTGCTCCGGAATTTCCACATTGACCTCGTACGATTGGCCGATGTAGCGCAGATCGAGCGAGCGCTCGCACCGAATCCGCGCCGCCGCCACCCCGTCGCGCACTAGCGCGTCGCGGCCCATCCGCACGAGGTCAGCGAACACAGCGTTGATTTCATCCGGGTCACAGGCGGCAACCGGCCGCACCACCGAGCGTACGTAGTCGTGTGCAAGATCCGTGCACAACAGGCCGAGAGCGGACAACACCCCAGCGGCATGGGGCACGATCACACGAGGGATGGAAAGCGCCGCCGCCAGCGCGGGGCCGTGCAACGGCCCGGCGCCCCCGAACGCCAGCAACGAGAAATCACGCGGATCACGTCCCCGTTCGACTGTGATTACCCGAACCGCTCGCTCCATGTTTGCCGTGGCAATGGCAATGATTCCGGCGGCTGCCTGTTCCAGTCCTAATCCAAGCGGCCGCGCGATCTTATCTGTAATCACCCGCTGTGCTGCGTCGCGGTCAAGCGTGGGCAGCTCCCCGAGCGATTGCCGGGGATCGAGCCGGCCAAGCACAAGCTGAGCGTCGGTTGCGGTGGGTTCACCGCCGCCGCGGCCATAACAGGCCGGACCGGGATCGGCGCCGGCGCTGCGCGGGCCCACGTGCAGTCCACCGCCGGAGTCGACCCACGCGATCGATCCCCCACCCGCGCCGATCGTGTGCACTGCTACCATTGGCACTTTGATCGGGTACCCGGCGATGACGCCGTCCGTGGTCCGCGCTGCTTTTCCGTCCGTCACCAGTGCCACATCAGTGCTCGTCCCCCCCATATCGAACGTGATCAGGTCGTTGTAGCCCGCTCGGTTACCGACGAATCGCGCCCCCTGCACGCCAGCAGCCGGCCCGGACAGCACGATGCGTACCGGTTGCCGTTCGGCGCCGCGGCTGCTCGTGATTCCCGCGTTTGACTGCATAATCTGCCACTTGCGGCGGAACCCCAGCTGCACCCCTTCCGCCTCCAATTGTTCGAGGTAATCGCCGATCACCGGACGCAGCGCTGCATTGATCACGGTGGTCGACGTCCGTTCGTACTCGCGAAACTCAGGAAGGACATCGGATGACAGCGTGACCGGTATGTCCGATGCAGCACCGATGATCTCCAACACGCGGCGTTCGTGGGCGGGATTGACGTACGCAAACAAAAAACAGACAGCGACCGATTTTACTCCGTGCGTCGCCAGCCCGGCCGCGATCCGCTTCACCGCAGGTTCATCCAATGGAACGATTTCCGCGCCCTGATAATCAAGCCGTTCGGGTACCTCGAACCGAAGCTCGCGCGGCACAAGCGGACGTGGGCGTTCCATCTCAAGATCATACAGCGATGGCCGATTCTGACGGCCGATTTCGAGAACATCGCGAAACCCAGCGGTGGTGATGAGGGCAGTGGGCGCCAATTTCCCCTCTAACAATGCATTGGTAGCAACCGTGGAGCCGTGCACGATCCGTTCCAGTGCAGCGATGCGGATTCCAAACTCCGCCTCGGCCGCGTGCAGTCCACGTGCAACTCCGTCCGCCAATCGCCCCGGAGTTGACGCCACCTTGAGAAACCGTACCGTGCCGCGGCGGGGATCGAGGGCGACGATGTCGGTGAACGTACCGCCAATGTCGATCCCCAGCAGCATCATCCGCACCTCCTGCGGCGCTTACACCCTCTTGAACGTGAGATTGTCGTAGTCTTTCACCACACCGGGAAACCGCAGGACGCGGTTGTGCATGACGACGTACACCCCGGGGGAGACGAGTCGAGCAGCGAACAGTGCTTCGGTAACGTTCTGCACGGCGTCGCTATCGCGGAATTCGTACGGTCGCATCGCCCCGGTGAGGATCACGGGAATCGTGAGGTCAGGGAGTTCGCGGTAGAGGAGCTCACCCGTGTTGGCCATGGTATCCGTCCCGTGCAGGATCACGATTGCATCTGAGTGTGGGATCATCCGGCGTGTCTCTTCCAGAATGCGGCGACGGTCGTCCTCGGTCATCTCCAACGAGTCTTTAAACACGATCTGTTTATAAGTGACATCGAGATCGGGCAGCCGCAGCGTGGACAGCATGGTGGGGAGAATAGTGTGATAGTTGCGCAGCGAGCCGTCACGCTCGTTGTACGTCTTTTCGATCGTTCCCCCGGTGGTGAGAATTGTCAGTCGCATCGTCGCGATGATTATCCACGGTGCGATCCGGTTGATCAACGGAAGATTGCGATTCCGATTAATCCGGCCGCGATGATTACGATAACGGGATGTACTTTCTGCCCTCCGAACAGTACGGCGAAGAATGCGGCAGCGGCGATTATGGCGGTGATTACCCCATCGATCGAAATCGAACCAAAGGTATACACCGAATAGATGATGAGCGCGAGGATACCGGGATGAAGCGCCATTTTCGCGCGGTTAAGCGTATCCTGCGATCGGAGGTGGGAGACAGCGAGCGCGTATCCGATCAACAGCATGATCCCGGGCGAGATGACGGCGAGCGAGGCGACGAGCGCGCCACCGATCCCGCTGATTTTGTAGCCGGTCAACGTGGCGGAGTTAATTGCGATCGGGCCTGGCGTCATCTGCGCGATGGTGATCACATCACGCATCTGGGCGGCGGTCAGCCATGCGTGCTGAGTTACGATTTCGTACTGGATGAGGGCAATAGTGGCAATCCCGCCGCCGTAGGCGCTGATTCCAATCAGAAAAAAGCTCGCGTAGAGTTGCAGTAAAATTCCCATTTAAACCAGCCCCATTGTTCGATCCGGCGTCACGGCTTCCCCTTGCGAAAGATGAACATTCCCACTGCACCAGAGATAAATATCGCTACGATGGGGTGAATCCGAAACGTAAATAGGATGACGAGGATTCCCGCTGTCAGTCCGATCGTGCGCAGGTTAAGCGCGCTCCCGCGGCCGAACACATACGCTGCATATGCGATTTCGCCGGTGATCGCTGCTCCTGCTCCTTTGAAAAACGCCCGCACGATGTCCATGGTGGTAAACCGAAACAGGAATGCAGCGATGAGCAGAATGACGATAATTGATGGTGTGACGACCCCGGCCACCGCAGCAAGCACACCTGGAACCCCGCGCATGCGCAACCCTTGCAGGAATGCGGAGTTCACCGCGATCGAGCCGGGAAACACCGTGGACACGGACACGATATCGGTGAGGGCCGCATCGTCGATCCAATTCCGCTTGGCATGAAGCTCGTAGTTTAACACAGGCAGCATCGCGAACCCGCCGCCGAACGTGAGCAGCCCGATCCTGAAGAATACCCAAAAGATTCCCCATAGGGTGACTTCGCGTTCGGCACGGTGGCTGTCTCTATCCGGCATGTGGCCCTCCTCCCCGGTGTTAAAAGCGGCGCCCCCGCGGGCACAACCACCAGATAATAGAAAACACCCGCCGTCGCAACAACACACGTGCCCGGTTCATACCGCTTTGAGGATCATGTTGACGATGGCGTACACGAGGACGATCCCGAATAACTGGCGCAGCCGGCGTTTGGGGATCCGCGCCCCAAAGCGCGGACCGAGCTGAGCCCCGATGATCAACCCAATGATGAGCGGAAGGGCGAGCTCGGGGCGCAGGTCGCCCTGGACCCAGTGCTGGTAGGAGCCGATCACCGCCGATGGGATCATGACGAACAGGCTCGTTGCCACCGCGGTGACGATGTCGAGGCCGAGAAACACGGCCAATGACGGGACCATAACTGTGCCGCCGCCGATTCCGAACATCCCCGACGCCACCCCGGCGATAAGCCCGATGACTACCGCAGTGAGATAGAGACGTGCCCCCTGCACTTTCCCGTGCAGGGAGAGTGGAATCTCCTTAGGCGGTTTGCCCTGGAGCATCATCCCCGCTGGGTAGAGAAGAAGGCCGGCAAATCCGATCTCCAGCCAGCGCGCGTTAATAAATGCGCTGATCCACGCTCCGGTCCATGCTCCCAGGATCGCCATCGGCATGATAAGAAGCCCGATGCGGACGTTGATCACTCGGCGTCCCCAGTACGCGATCGTTCCGGATAAGCTGGTAAATACCACTCCAGCGATACTCGTTCCGGTCGCTTGGTGCATCGTGGGCACAAACCCGCCGAGCAGCAGCAGCGGAACCATGAAGATCCCCCCGCCAACGCCGAGCAGGCTGGCGAACCCGCCGATCACGATCGCGCTCACAAACAGGCTGACAAACGTAACGATTTCCAGATGCACGCCGGTCCTTTCTTGCAATCGATAATGCGCTTCACTATACGCGATCTGGGCGCTGAAGTCACCTGTGGACGAACGACGTGTTACCGGGTAGAGTTGCACGGAAAGGAGGGAAATGATGAACACCCATGTACCGACGCGCGAGGAGGCGTTTGCTCTCCTCACTGAGTACAACCAGTCAAAAAGCCTGATTAACCACGCGCTTGCTGTGGAGGGAGTGATGCGCTATATGGCGCGCAACCGCGGCGAGGACGAGGAAAAGTGGGGAATTATCGGGCTGGTGCACGATCTCGACTATGAACGCTATCCTGAGCAACACTGTCGGAAGACGAAGGAAATCCTGGAGGCCCACGGCTGGCCCGAGGATTACATCCGCGCGGTCATGTCGCACGGCTGGGGGCTGGTCACCGATGTCAAGCCAGAGCACGAGATGGAAAAGGTGCTGTACACGATCGATGAGCTAACCGGGCTCGTCACCGCGGTTGCGTTGGTGCGGCCGTCGAAGAGCGTCCTCGACATGAAGCCGAAATCGGTCACCAAGAAATGGAAGGACAAGAGCTTCGCTGCCGGTGTGAACCGGGATGTGATCCAGCAGGGTGCGGACATGCTTGGGATGGAGCTCACCGAACTGTTCGCTGATGTGATCGCGGGAATGCGCGAAGTTGCAGACAAGATTGGGCTCGCTGGCGAATCTGAATCTGGAGGTGCGGAATGACGGACTACACTCTTGGGCAATGGTCGCTTACCGATCTCATCCCGTCCCCGGATGGACCGGAAATTACGGAGTACATGAACAAACTGACCGCGGCGGCGGACGCCCTTGTCGCGAAAAAGCCGCTGTTGGTAGCGGAAATTGCTGCTGACGAGTTCAACAGCATTCTAACGCTGGTCGATGAGATTGCGGGGCTGTCACGGCGGCTGGGAGCGTACACCGAGCTGTGGTTTGCCGCGGACACCAGCAATCAGCACGCACTCGCGCTGAAGGGGCGCGTCGAACAGCTCCTTACCGACGTGCGCAACAAAACGCTGCTGTTCGCGCTGTGGTGGAAACAATTGGATGCAGATGCCGCCGCCCGGTTGCTCGCGGAAAGCGGCGACCTGCGCTATTACCTGGAATCGCTGCGGCGGTTTACCCCGTATACCCTGACCGAGCCCGAGGAACGGGTGATCAACATCAAGGACGTCAACGGTGTGGACGCCCTGCGGACGATGTATGAGATGATAACGAGCTCGTTCTCGTTCCAGCTGGAAGTGGACGGCGAGGTGAAAACGCTCACGCGGTCGCAGCTTTCCGCCTACGCACGCGACCCCAACCCCGACCGCCGTGCCGCTGCATATCGTGAGCTGTACCGGGTATACGGCGACAACGGCACCCTGCTCGGGCAGATTTACCAACACATCGTACGTGACTGGTCCGAGGAAAACGTGTCTTTGCGCGGTTTTCCCGCGCCGATTACCCCGCGCAACCTGCGTAACGACATTCCAGACGCGGTTGTCGACACCCTCCTCGGCGTGTGCCAGGATAACGTCGGCCTGTTCCAGGACTATTTTCGCATGAAGGCGAAGTGGCTGGGAATGGATACGCTCCGCCGTTACGACATCTACGCACCGGTGAGCACCACCCGCAAGGAGTACCCGTTCGCCCGCGCGATCGAGATGGTGTCCGCCAGTCTGAACCGATTCTCCCCGACTCTCGCCGCTCATGCGGAGCGGGTTATCGCCGAGCGCCACCTCGATTCCGAACCGCGGCCGGGGAAATACGGGGGCGCGTTTTGTTACGGTGTTTTGCCCGGCATCACACCGTGGGTACTTGTGAACTATAATGGCCACTACAACGACGTTTCCACCCTTGCCCACGAGCTCGGGCACGCAGTCCACGCCCTCATGGCGGCGGATCACTCCCCACTCACATTCCATTCCGCCCTTCCGCTTGCCGAGACCGCGTCCGTGTTCTCCGAGATCCTCCTGCTTGACAACGTGCTAACCACCGAGCCTGACCCCGCGGTACGGCGCGACATTCTCGCCGGATTTATCGACAGCACCTACGCTACCGTGACCCGACAGGCGTATTTCGTCCTGTTCGAGCGCGAAGCACACGCGCTGATCAAGGACGGAACTACTACCGACGCACTCGCCGCCCGCTACCTCGCCAATCTGCACGATCAGTTCGGCACCGCAGTCGACATTGGCGAAGAATTCCGTTGGGAGTGGGTATCAATTCCGCACATCTACTCAACGCCGTTTTACTGTTATGCGTACAGCTTCGGCCAGCTCCTCGTGCTCGCGCTGTACACGCGGTACAAGGAAGAAGGGCGCAGCTTCGTTCCCAAGTACCTGCGCATCCTCGCGCACGGTGGTTCAAAGTCACCGCAGGCAATTCTGGCTGAGGCCGGTATCGACATGGCGGATCCCGCGTTTTGGCAGGGTGGATTCGATGTTGTCCGCGAGATGATCGCAGAGCTGCGTTAGGTCGATAATAGCTGATCCAACCCCGGGTGGTTCCGCGCTTCCATCCGCTTGACAACCGGGTGGTTGCGGCTATACTTCGCCAACCCCTGCCGGCGGAGTCCGGCGAGGGTAATTTGCTGTTACGGAGTTTAACGCAGATGGTGAAGGCATTTCGGAACTGGAAGCACGCCGCTGAACCGTGGTACGCCGCCACCGGGCTCGCCAGCGTGGTGATGGGAACGTCGTCAGTCCTCGTCCCGCTGATGATCGCCTCGGTTCTCGGCCGGTCGGTAGGCGCGGTCGGGATTCTGTCGAGCGTGGTCAGCCTGGTGGGAGTAATCGGCAGCCTAGTGTGGGGGCGGTTGTCCGACGCCGCCGCCCGCCGCAAGGCGTTCATCATCTTGAGTTACACGATGCTCGGGGTGAGTTTTCTCGGTACGGCGTTTGCAAGCACGTTTGCGTCCGTGCTCGCCTGGAACATGGTTCTCAACTTCTTCTGGATGGCGAACGCGTCGATCACGGTATTGATCGTAATTGAAAACCGCGATAAATCAATCTGGGAGGTACGAATCGGACACCTCAACCAGATAATCGCTCTCGGTTGGCTGGCCGGACTTATCCTCGGGAGCGTGAGCTTGGGGATCGCCACTCCGCACATCGGGCGAGAAATGGCGATTCGATATTTGTTCCTCCTGCTGAGCATCAGCGGCATCGGCGCCGCCATTCTCGCCGCGTGGTTTATCCCGCGCACGACGCCGAAGTTCACCCGGCGGCGGTTCCGGGGGATGATCGTCGCACTGGGAAATTTCTTGATTGAGACGGGACGGTTCCGCCCGACCCATCTCTATCACCGCCTCAACCCGCGCCGCCTGCCCGCGCTGTTGTGGGGCACCGCCGGGCTACGGCACGAAACCAAGTTGTTTTTGTGGGGAACGTTGCTCGCATTCACCGGATTTGGGTTTTTCTTTGTCCCGCTTCCGGTGTTGCTCGCACAGCGATTCGGGTTTCCCACGGCGACAGTATTTTCCTATTTTGTGGCACTCAACGCCGCGATCGTGATCACATACCCGTTTGTGTCCCATCGCATCAAACGTGCGGGTAACGGAACGATCCAAGTGGGGGCACTCATTGTCCGGCTGGTACTGTTCGGATTAATGGGGGTTTACCTTACTGTGACCACGGGGGTTCCGCCCACCGCGTTTCTCATCGCTTACTTCTTGATGCTCGGGTCGAGTTGGTCGTTCTTCCAGCTTTCTGGGGTGGCGCTTGCGTCACGGCTTGCTAAACCGGAGAACCGTGGCCAGGCGCTCGGGCTGTATAACGCAGTTGCGGGATTGGGAACGATCATTGCCGGCGTGGGCAGCGGAACCCTTGCCGACGACTTCGGTTACGGCCCGGCATTCATCGCCGCCGGCGTGCTGGTCGGCGGAGCGATCCTGGTTCTACATTGCCTTCCGCTTCCCGAGCCGACCTCGACTGAAACGGTACCGGTGTCCGCCACAGCAAACACTGATCGGAGGGCGGCACGGCCGGCATCATCACGGGGGTAGCGGCGCGATGATGTTTCGGTTACTGTGCGGGTGTCTTCAAGATCATGCGCGTCCGCGGCGTGTCCTCATCAGCCACCGCGATCTTTACTCCGCCCAGTGCTAGTGAGTAGAGCGGATTCATCGCGACTATCTGTGCGTCGAGGAGGACGGCCTGAATACCAGCGGCCTCCAATCGGGACTTTGCCAGATCGGCGTCCACTAGCCGATTGAACTCCGCGATCACGACCATCGTCGCCTTCTTTGATCGCATTAGTTTACTCGCTTGTGGCGCGTTGGAACACAATCTGGCTTATCAGCATGAACACGAGCGTAAGTCCCACGATCACCCCGGTGCCAGGAAGGATTTTCCCCCACTCCCAGCCGTGAATGGTGAGCTCACGGATGGGGCCAACGGCGTAGGTGACCGGGTTGAACTTAGCGATTGTGGCCAGCCATCCCGGCATCATGGTGATCGGGAACAGCGCGTTGCTCGCGAACATGAGCGGCAGGGTGAACAGGTTGACGATTGCCATCAGGGTTTCAATGGTGCGGATCGACGCGGCGAGCGATAGCGAGATTCCGCTCAGGATTCCGCTGAACAGGCTGGCGATAACGATGATAAGCAGAACCCCGCCGATCCCGGTTTGGAACCGCACCCCGAACAGCAGGGCGATAACGACGATCGCCACCACTTGAATCGCCCCCTGCACCATCACCGCGAGCGCTTTGCCGAATGGAATCGCCCCTCGATTGATCGGAGCGGCCATCAGTTTTTCCAGATACCCAATGCGCCGGTCCCACACGATCGACATTCCGCCGAATACCCCACCGAACAGGACGGTCATCAGGATCACCCCCGGCGTCATAAACGTGAGGTAGTTGCTCGTCCCGAACATCTGCGCGCCGAACGGATTGTTTGTTACGCGGTTCATCGTGTTGCCCATGAACGCGAGCCAAATCACCGGTTGAATCAGAGTGAACACCAATCGTACTTTAGTGCGGAAAAACTTGATCAGCTCCCGCTTTGCTACATACCATGTATCGAACAACAGCGTCATTTTCCCCTCCGTGCTCGTCCTCGCATGAATCGCGCCTTCATGTGCGCTTCGTGGTTCTCGGTATCGTCTCGCATTGCGTGCCCGGTGAAGTGCAGGTATACGTCGTCGAGGGACGGTTTTTTTAGGCTGACCGCGTCAATCGTGACCCCGAGTTGTTCGCACAGCATGAACAACTGGGGAATAGTTTCCTCACCCGCTTGCTCTACAATGACCCGATAAGTACCGTCCGCGGTCGGCTTTACCTGCCGGACGTGGGAAACCGCGCCGATGCGGGACTGCAGCGCCGACTCATTGCCGTCAATGCCGGAGAACCGTACGTAGATGACATCGCCGCCGATGCCTGCCTTCAGCGCATCCGGCGTATCGAGCGCCGCGATCTCGCCGTTGTCGATGATCGCCACGCGATCGCACAGCACATCCGCCTCTTCCATGTAGTGGGTGGTGACGAAGATCGTCATCTCGTGCTCGGTGCGCAGCTGTTCGACGTAGTCCCAGATCACTTGCCGCGTCTGCACATCAAGGCCGAGAGTCGGTTCGTCGAGAAACAGGATCTGGGGGCGGTGAATAAGGGCGCACGCAATGTCGAGCCGTTTTAACATCCCGCCGGAGTAAGTCGCGGTGAGATGCTTGCGGCGATCGTACAGGTTGAACATCTCAAGCACTTCGGTTGCACGGACACGGATTTCCCGGCCGGAAAGGTGATAAAATCGCCCCTGAAGCGTGATATTCTCCCATCCGGTGAGGCGGTCATCGATTGCCGTCTCCTGAGCGGCGTACCCGGTTGCCCGTTTGATCTCCGCGGGATGACGCCGGATGTCGACTCCGTTGATCCGGAGGTCGCCGGCGGTCGGGTCGAGAAGGCCAATCAGAATTTTGATCGTTGTCGACTTTCCCGCGCCATTTGGGCCAAGCAGACCGAATATTTCGCCTCTCCCCACGTGAAACGACACCCCGTCCACCGCCCGCACTCCGTTCTTGTAAACCTTTACGAGATCGTTAACTTCAATCGCGGTTTGCATATCTTTTCAACTCCTTGATCGCTCGCATCAATATCCCGTCAATCTGGGTCAGCTCCGCGGGCGAGAGGTCGTGGACCGGGATCTCGGTGATAGTCCGCCACAGCTCATGCAGGTTGCCACGCACCGCCGGGGGAACGCGGCGGCGAATCCGCTCCAGATGCGCAGTCAACTCGACCTCCATTTCCTTTCCAAACAGTTCGCCGAGGACACGAATTGATCGCCGCACGCCCTCCATCGCCTCCTCCTTTGCCGCATGGGCGCGAGCGAGCCCATCCCGCCCTTTCGCGGTGAGCGAGTAGACTTTCTTGTCCTTTTCAACGCGATGTTCAATCCATCCCGCCTCTTCCAGCGCCGCGAGGAGCGGATAAATCGAACCGGGTGATGGCCGCCAAAACCCGGTGTTCTCCTCAATCCGCTTCATCAGGGAATATCCGGATATGCCGGTGGGGGCTTCGCCAATTAGCTTTAACAGGTACAGCCGTAGGAATCCCCGGTTCATTGTGCGCATACGCCACCTTCTTCGTGTCCGATATATCGGATGCGATATAATAGCCCGCTTGGCGCCAGTTGCAAGTCGGACTGGGAGAATCGGGATGGCGGCGATAACATCACCGGGAAAGGAGGAAGGATGGATAAGGTTAACGCGGAAGATCTGCTCGCGTATCGGTTCCTGTCCGGGGTGCGGATCTCCCCTGATGGAAAATGGGCGGGATTTATCGTGAAGCGGGCACGGAAGAAGGAAAATGACTACGAAAGTGACATCTACGTCGTGAGCCTGGCAACCGGCACTGTCCGGCGACTGACCACCTCCGGCAAGGACGGGCCGTTCGCGTGGAGCGCCGATTCGCGGTCGATCGTGTTCGTATCGCGCCGTGGTGGGGAAAAGGAGAAAGAAAAGAAGGAAAGCCCGCTGTACCGCATCGCGATCGACGGTGGCGAGGCTGAACTGATCGGGACAATCCCCCACAAGGCCGAATCGCTCGAACTCCTGGACGACGGCCGCCTGCTTTACTCGGCGCGCGTGCCGCTGTTCGAAAAAAAAGAGGACGACAACGACTACGAGGTGCTGGACGAAATCCCGTTTTGGTCAAATGGAGTCGGGTTCACCAACAAGCGCCGTCGCCACCTGTTCGCGTTTGATCTCGCCTCCGGGAATGACGAGGAACTCGTAACGGGGACGATCAACGTGACGGGGTTTGACATCCGCGGAACGGAGATCGCCTACACTGGCAAGGAGTTTGCGGATAAGGCGCCGCTCACCGACCAACTGTGGCTTCTCGATGTCGCCACTGGCGCGCGCACGTGTCTGTCCAAGGACGAGCTTTCTCTGTCCGCCCCGCGGTTCCTCGGAGATGGTCGAATCGTCGTCCTTGGGACCGATATGCGGACGTACGGGCTGAACGAGAATCGGGAAGTGCTCGTGGTCGACATCGCAACGGGAAAATTCTCGTCTCTCACCCCGGGGTGGGACCGTTCGACCGGAAACTCGGTCAACTCTGACGTCCGCCACGGCGGCGGGCCAATGATGCGCGCCGATGGAGAGTCCGTCTACGTGGTCGTGACCGAGGACGACTCCTCCTATCTTGACTGTGTCATCTCTGGCGGGGAAACCACCCGCGCAGTTACGGCGCCGGGCTCGGTTGACGCGTTCGACGTCCGTGACGGCAGGCTCGTTTACGTCGCACTCCGGCCCGGCAAGCTGCAGGAGCTGTACACAATTGTCGATGGTGCCGAGCAGCGGCTGACCGCGCTTAACGCGGATGCGCTTGCCGGCAAAGCGGTGGCCGCGCCGGAGCGGTTTGCAGTTACCACCGCGGATGGGACCGAACTTGCCGCGTGGATCGTCCGTCCGCCTGACTGTGACCAAAGCCGAAAATATCCAACTGTCCTCGCCATCCACGGCGGGCCAAAGACGACCTACGGTGAGGTGTTCATCCACGAAATGCAGCTCCTCGCCGGTGCGGGCTACATCATCGTGTTCGGCAACCCGCGCGGTTCGTCCGGACGGGGAAATGCGTTCGCCGACATCCGCGGCAAATACGGAACGATCGACTACGATGACTTGATGGCAATCCTGGATGCGGCGATCGCGCGGTTCCCGGAAATCGACGCCGACCGTCTCGGGGTGATGGGCGGCTCGTACGGCGGGTTCATGACCAACTGGATCATCGGGCACACCGACCGGTTCAAGGCGGCGTGCTCACAACGATCAATCGCCAATTGGATCTCCAAGTTCTGCACCACCGATATCGGCTATTTCTTCAACTACGACCAGATCGGCGCTACCCCGTGGCAGGACGACGGCAACAAGCTGTGGCGGCACTCCCCGTTGCGCTACGCCGACCGGGCGAAAACCCCGACGCTGTTCATCCACTCCCAAGAGGACTACCGCTGCTGGATCGCTGAGGGGATCCAGATGTTCACCGCGCTACGCTACCACGGGACCGAGACGCGATTGGTCATGTTCCGCGGCGAGAACCACGATCTGTCGCGCACCGGCAAGCCGCAACACCGCCTGCGCCGCCTGGAAGAGATCGTAAGTTGGTTCAATAACCACCTGAAGGGAGACGTATGATTGCGATACGTGAACTTCAAGTTGAGGATTACGACGCGTTAATCGCGCTGTGGAACGCAGCTGGGCTGTCACATCGCCCGCACGGACGCGACCATCGGGATCACATCGCCCGCGAGATCGCTGGTCCGTGTTCGATCTTTCTTGTTGCTACCGATAACGGGCGGATTGTCGGATCGGTTTTGGGGACACACGATGGCCGCAAGGGTTGGATAAATCGGCTCGCCGTCCATCCCGACTATCAGCGCCGTGGGATCGCGGCCCTACTTGTGGGCGAGGTGGAACAGCGGTTGGCAGCGATGGGGATCGACATTGTCGCCGCGCTGATCGAGGATTGGAATACAGTTTCGTGCGCCGTGTTCGATAAAATCGGCTACTATCGCCACGACGACATTCACTACTATTCCAAGCGCAAGACCGCGGAGGTGTGATGGAAGAACAAGTCTGTTACCGCCCAATCGGGATCGTCCATTCCCCGTACAAGGAGCCGCACGGGGTTCCGTTTCAACCAAGCTTTGGCCGCGGGGTGGAGGGGACGGTCGAGGTATTTCCCGAATACGCTGACGGCCTTGCTAACCTCGACGGGTTCAGCCACATCACGCTGATCTGTCACTTTCATCGTTCCGTTGGGTACCGGCTGCGGGTTACTACCCCACATCGGACCGGATTACGCGGCGTGTTCGCCACCCGTGCTCCGCACCGCCCTAACCCGATCGGGGTGTCCACCGTGCGGCTGCTTGGGGTAGATGGAAATATCGTACATATCGCTGATCTCGACATCATCGACGGCACACCGCTTCTTGACATCAAACCATACGTTCCAGTGTTTATCGAGCCTGATAAGTTAAATAACGGATGGTTGGAGGGAGAATGATGAAACTGATTACATGGAACGACCATATCGACTTGCTGGAGAACGCATTATCTGGAAACGGGGTATTTCTCGTTGCTCGTGACGAGGCGGGAAAGGCGAATCCGATGACGATCGGCTGGGGTGCAGCCGGACGGATCTGGAGCATTCCGACGTTCACTGTACTCGTGCGCCGTTCGCGTTACACCTACGACTGTTTGTGGCAGGAAGAGAGCTTTACCGTTAACGTGCCGCGCGGCGATGACCTCGCTGCCGCGCTCGATTTCTGCGGTCACCACTCGGGCAGAGACATCGACAAAGCAGCAGCATGCGGAATCACGTTCGCGCCGGGGACACAGGTATCCACCCCGATCATCGCCGGATGCGCCCTGTACTACGAGTGCCGGATCGTTATGCGCAAACAACTGGAAGAGAGTGCCTTCTCCGCTCCGCGTATTGTTGATAAGTACTATCATGACGACGATCACCACATGATCGTGATCGGCGAGATTGTCGCTGCCTATGTCGATCCAACGCGTGTGTAGTTGACTTTCGCCTCGGGCTCCCATTTAATGGAGAATACTAAATATGGAAAGGGGAGTACGA
Source organism: Candidatus Bipolaricaulota bacterium (assembly GCA_015485945.1). GTDB lineage: Bacteria > Bipolaricaulota > Bipolaricaulia > UBA7950 > UBA9294 > S016-54. The sequence continues at coordinate 23,356 of WFSM01000063.1, forward strand.
TGGGACGCTACACAATCCGGACGATGACGCAGTCCGACGCTGAGGCAGTGGCACGACTGGCGCGATTGTTCGAACCGATTTCAACCACCGTTTTTCGTGGGATCACCGCCGCGGATGTGTGCAGTTGGGTGCGGGACCGGTTGAACCGTCCTGGCTGGGACGGATTTGTGGCCGTTGCCGAGGATGGGGAAGTGATCGGATTCACGCTGTGTAAAGACCTAGGAAAGGAGGAATCGGAGTTCATTTTTCCTGAAGCGCGTGAAACGATCCAACTCCTTTACCTCGCTGTCGATGAGGCGTTTCGCGGGCAAGGAATTGCGAGCGCTCTCATCCAGGCGTGCGAGGACATGGCGAGAGAATCAGGGCGTACGGGGATCCTTCTTGATGTCACCGAGTCCAATCCAGCGATTAGCCTTTATCGTCGCCTTGGGTTCGAGCGTCTGGGCGCGCAGGTGTTCATGCGCAAGAAGTTGGAGTGAGTAGGCGGTAGCTCACGCAGCTATCGTGATCTTCGTGGCATTTCAACCGCCAGAAAGACGATCACTCCAATAGCAAGTATGATGTCGCCGACGCTGAACGCGGTGGCGAATGGAACTACTGCTGGAACGGCGAACCGATCGCCGAGGAAATTCAGCCGTGTGCCGGCGCTCATGAGAATGGTGTTGCTGTGGTGCAGAGTTTGCTCCAACGCCGCGACTGTCTTTTCCATGCCCGCATAGCGGAGCGCTGCGACCGACGCCGGCATGTATCCCCCGTTTGCCGCGATGACAACGATGTTCGAAATAAGGCCAATTCCCATCGTGAACAACCCAACCAATCGGTAGTTGACCACAATAAACGCGAGGAGAAACGCGTACGACAGCAGATGCAGAACCTGGGTTCCAATCCGTACAATCGGCGCACCAGTTCCCAACGGGAATATCAGTACCTGAATTACCAACGCGGCAAGGATCAACCACAACCCGCTGAACTTCAGCCGGGCCAGGTTTCTCAGGGAACCGTGGCGGAGAAAACCGACAATAACCCCGATCACTAACGCCCACAGGAGGAACATGCTAAATCACCGTGAGGAAGACCGTGACAATGTTGGGGTCAAGGTCCTTTCCGCTCATGTCCTGCATGATCTTAAGTGCCTCTTGTTTGGAATAGGCGTTGCGATACGGACGGTCAGTGGTCAACGCATTGTAAACGTCGGCCACAGCGACAATCCGTGCCCCCAATGGAATCTGTTCACCGTTTAACCCATCGGGATACCCGCTTCCGTCCCAGTGTTCGTGGTGGTGGCGGATGATGCCAATGCTTTTATCGTAGATCTCAAGCCCAGCGAGCAGGTCCGCGCTGATAACCGGATGCCGTTTAATTGTCTCCCACTCGGCCGGGGTTAACTTGCCTGGTTTGAGGAGAACACGATCGGGGATGGCGATCTTCCCGATGTCGTGGACGCGTGCCGCCGCCACGATCGCCTCCACTTCATCTTCGGGCAACTTAAGCGCGCGCGCTATTCGCTCCGAGATAGCGGCCACCTCTTCCGAGTGCTTCCCGGTGTACGGATTGCGTTCCGTCAGGCTTTGGGCGACCTTTTCGAACGTTTCCTGCGCCTGGTGGCGCAACTGCATATAGCCGCGAAGCGATACGTGGACCAGGGCTAATGGAACGATGACAAGGAAAATGTACCACGGTTGAATCTGGAACAGGATGGCGAGCAGAAGCGACAGCACTCCCAGCGACAGAAGCTGGATATAGAGATGGCGCAGGTTAAACCGAAGATGATATAAAAAGCTTATCTTCTCGGTGAGGTGGATGATCTCGGACACGAGTGACGTATTCACCAGGATGTAGGTTAGAAACGCGGCCACTGGCGGACCAAACTCCGCAAGCGTGGTATACGGTGGCGGATGCCCGCCGGCAGCTTTAAACACCGCGGCGCTGGCTGCAACGGTAATTATGGTTTGGCTGACATTAAACATCACGTGGTAAAAGAACGATGAAATGTTACTATGAGGAGCCTTCCATCGCAGGATGATCTCGGCGGTAAGAGTCCCTAGCAAGACGGCCGGAATTACAAGCGTAGACCCGCCGAGGAAGATTGCCGCCAGGTAGATGGCAATGGACGCGGATGTATACCGCTGGTAAGTGATCTCGATCTCGTAGATCTCTGAAAAAAAAGCGATCACTCCGAGGAACGCTAGAGTTAAGAGAAAATAGCGGGTTAGTTCTACTTGCGGGAGGTAGAATGCGGTACACAAAACGGCGAGAGCGAACACGACCCATAAGTATATTTTCGCGCCTATTTTTAGCGACATTTAGTAACATTCTACAAAATTAAAAAGGGGGAGACAACCTCCTCCCCCACAACTAAACCCTACTTAAATACCCTGCAGAAAAGTTACATTTAATATCCCCACTTATCAGTAGCACCGCTTAAGATCAGAAGAGCTGCCAGCGATAACAGGATGAACAACCCCTTTGGCCCCACAAGCTTACTGATCAACTTCGTCGGATAGTTTCCCCACTTCATTGATGTACCCCCTTTGTTGTAGTTTGGCCCTGCGTGAATCGTGGAACAGACTGCCACTCTCTCTAATAAGTAGGTTATCACCCCCTGACCAACCTGTATTTGTTACTTTTGTTACTTTTTATATCTTATACATCAACGAGAGGTGATAAGTCAAGTCCCCGCATGCTCCGCGCACGGTGATGCCGCGTGAGACACGGGTTGACAACGGAAGTGAATGCCGGTAAAGTAATCGCGTTATGATCGAGGTGAGAGTCAGCGGACGAAGGAGGTGCGTTTGGGGTCTGTAGCCCCGTTTCGCTCGTTGATATCTCGTTTTTAGAATTCCCTCCGTTTAAACCGTGGTGGCGTCGCTAGAACCTTTCTGGTCGTCAGTTTGAAACATCCTTAAAAACCCAAGAAAGGAGACGTCATTATGGAAAGAATCTTTAACTTAAATCAACACCAGTTGCCGACTCGTTGGTATAACGTACTTGCCGATCTCGATCGACCGCTTGATCCGCCGCTCGATCCTCGCACCCAGGAACCGCTCTCTCCGGAGGCACTCACCGCGCTGTTTGCCAAAACATGTGTGGAACAGGAGGTATCTACTGATCGGTTTATTGATATTCCTCCCGCGGTGCAGGACATCTACCAACTGTGGCGGCCGACGCCGGTCTATCGAGCGGTGAACCTGGAGCGAGCGCTCGACACGCCCGCACACATCTACTACAAGTACGAGGGCGCGAGCCCTACCGGCTCGCACAAGACGAACACCGCGGTTGCCCAGGCGTACTACAACAAAATCGAGGGCACGAAGCGCCTTACCACCGAAACCGGGGCCGGCCAATGGGGGAGCGCGCTGTCGTTTGCGTGTCAAGCCCTCGGTATCGACCTGACCGTGTTTATGGTCAAGGTGTCATACGAGCAAAAGCCGTATCGCAAGGCGATGATCGAATTGTACGGAGCGGAGATCACGCCGTCGCCGTCGCAACGGACGCACGCCGGCCGCGCTGTGCTCGCCGAAGATCCTGATTCACCGGGATCGCTGGGGATCGCGATCTCTGAGGCGATCGAGGAGGCGATGGCCACCGGGGCGAAGTATTCGCTGGGAAGCGTGCTTAACCACGTACTCCTCCATCAAACGGTCATCGGCCAGGAGGCACTGGCGCAGATGGATCTCGCCGGGGAGTACCCGGACGCCGTCGTCGGATGCGTGGGCGGCGGGTCGAACTTCGGTGGACTGATGCTTCCCATCCTGTACGATTCCCGCAATCGCGGGCGGCAGGTGGAATTCATCGCCGCCGAGCCGACTGCATGCCCGACGATGACCAAGGGCGAGGTGCGCTACGATTTTGGGGATGAGGCTGAACTCACCCCGTTGTTACGCATGCACACCTTGGGGCACAAGTTTGTTCCCCCTCCGATTCACGCTGGCGGTCTGCGCTATCACGGGATGGCACCGATTATCACCCGGTTGGTGGAGGACGGGGTGGTGCAGCCGGTCGCGTTCGACCAGTTAGAGGTGTTCAATGATGCGGTTATGTTTGCCCGTGCCGAAGGGATTATCCCCGCTCCGGAGACGGCGCACGCCGTGCATGCGGCCGTCGAACTGGCACGCGACTGTGCCCGCCGCGACGAAAAGAAAGTGATTCTCATCGGCTTTTCCGGCCATGGGCACTTCGATATGTCCGCATACACTGCCTATCTTAGCGGGCAATTAGTCAGCACGCGTTGACTCCCTCCTTGTTGTCGGCCGGGTGGGGGAAAATCCCGCCCGGCCGATGCTTGCTGTTCATAAAATCTCTCCGCTGGATACACCACAGCTTGTCGCGGGGAGGAAAGCGGAGATTTGCCACCGACGAATCGGTTTGTTGTTTGTTCGGATTGCATGAAACCTACGCCAGAGAGCGTCGGGGACCCCAGTGGAGTAGGACTCCACGGGGCAGGCAAGACCCGACGTTACGGGAAACAGCAGCTTGTGTAGCGGCGCACCTTGTGTGCGACGTTGGTTTCCTGTGTCCGTGTGGCGACAGGGCGATACTTCAAACTTCAACATAAGGATCAACTTCGGTTAGACCTCTAATGCCCCGCAGCTTGCTGCGGGGTTGTTTACTAGCTGGGCGCGATATAGCGGCGACTGGGAAAAACCGATCCGGCCGAGTGCGGATGCTCAGGTGTACTTATCGGCGACTGACGATGCTGCGTACGCCTGCGGCTTGATGCGGACGGCGAATCCGCTTCCGATGATCATCCCGACGACCTCATCGATCATTGCTTTGCTACGACCGTTTTCCCCGATATCAACGTGAATTTCCAGGTTAAACGGAAGTAGGGACTCCGCCGACAGCCGTGCCAGCAGCCGCTGCGCGAGATCGAACGATAACAGCGCTTCGCGCCAGATTTTTTGCCGGAGGGATGGTATTTTCGGCTCTCGCCGCCGCGTCCAGAAGTAACGTCCGCCCTTGCCAAGTTTATGGATGACGACGGCGCTCACCAGGTCGATCGTATCAGTTCCAGTGGAAGAATCAGTACCGACAAGGATCTCGTAATGAGCTTTGGGATCGGATTCCATTTCGGAAATTATCGTGTGTATGACCGCGTCGAAGTCAAGCACACCTAAGTGAGGGTTGTAGAATTCTCCGTCCATTTTCGTGATGATAGCGCCGGGGAAAATATACTTCAAGTGAGAGGAATCGTTACAGTGAACCGCGCGCCGCCGGTGGGGACGTTCTCCGCCCGGATATCACCGCCGTGCGCCTCGACCCACTGCTTGGCGATTGCTAATCCCAGTCCCGATCCGCCGCTTGTCCGCGTCCGTGCCCGATCGCCGCGGTAAAACCGCTCGAACAGATGCGGCAAGTCATCAGGCGCAATCCCCGGCCCGGTGTCCGTCACGGTGAGTTCAATCTTGTCCTCGATCCGGCGCAGTACGATCTCGATCCGCCCGTCCGCAGGCGTGTACCGCACGGCGTTGCTCACTAGGTTCACAATCACCTGGCGGATGCGCATCGCATCGACGGATACCAGCGGTATTTCTCCTTCTTGCGTCATGTTAATGTTGGGGCCAGTGTCGAGTGCACCGGCGACCGTATCCGCCACTTGGTGGGTGAGAGCGACAATGTCGGTCGGAGTCCGGTTAAGTGGGAGCTCGCCGGCGTCGGCAAGCGACAGCTCGCGTAGGTCGTCGATCAATCGCCCGAGGTGGAGCGTCTCCTCGTAGATCGGGGCGATCGTCTCCGGCGTCGGCTCGTAAATTCCGTCCAGTATTGCCTCTAAGTTGCCCTGGATGATCGACACCGGGGTGCGAAGTTCATGGGCGATGTCCGCGGTCATCGTTTGGCGGACGCGTTCCGAACGGCGGAGATTGTCCATCATGCGGTTAAACGACTCACCGAGTTGGCCGAACTCATCGCGCGCCCGCAGAACTACGCGCTGAGTCAGATCTCCGTGTGCGATTCGTTCCGTCGCCCGCGATAGCATGCGCAATGGTGACAAAACCTGGGACAGAAGAATCATGGACAGGAATAACGCGACGCCCGTGGCAATCCCACCTCCAAGCAGCGCGGATTGCTTCGCTGAGTTGAGGAATTTCTCCTCGGCGGGATCGAGCGTTGCCGACTTCGTATCGAGGAGAAGTGTCCCCACCCGGGTATTCCCGATCTTGATTGGGATACCGGCCTTAATCTGTTTTGAAGTGAGGCTCTTTCCGACTTCGTCGGCGGTGGTGGACACAACGACTTTTCCGGTCTCGTCGGCGAGGGAAAACCCGCCGATCATCGACGTCCGCCGCGCGATTACATGGCCGTTGATCACCACGGTGTACTGCGTGGACAGCAGCCGCTCAATCCCAACCCAACTTCCGTTGAGCATTCGGTATTCGGCGAGCAGCCCGCACACCTGGTGCGCAATCTGCTGCTTGTTTTGGGTGCGGAACTGGTCAAACCGCGTTGTAATTGAGTGAGCGGTGAGAAAGTACACAAGTGCAACCGCGATCATGATCACAATCACGAATGACAATCCGAGCTTGAGCGCGAACGGAAACCGCCGTTTCATAAAAGCCCTCCACTGGATACCCCACAGCTTGCTGGGGGGAAGGAAACGGGAATTTGCCGTCCGCGAATGGGTTCGTTGTCTGTCGGATTGCATAACCTCGGCGACGGAGAACGTCGGGCGCAAGACCCGCTGCTACGAGAAACCTGGCTTTCCATAGTGGCTACCCCATGAAACAAGGTTTCACGGGGCAGGCCTTGTGTACGCCGTTGTTCTCCTATGTCCGTGTAGCTACAAAGCGACACAGCAACCTTCAACATGAGGATCAACCCCGCTTTAGACCTCTAATGTCCCCACAGCTTGCTGCGGGGTTCTTTTACTTCTCATCCCGGGTAAACCGATACCCCACTCCGTGCACGGTCAGTATGTAGCGCGGGTTTTTCGGGTCCTCATCTAACTTTCTCCGGATGTTCTTGACGTGGGTGTCAATCGTGCGTGCGAATGAGTCGTACGTGTACCCTTGCACCTCACGCAGCAACTGCAGCCGGGTGAACACCTGGCCAGGATGGCGGGCGAGGAATACGAGCAAATCAAACTCGGTTGGGGTGAGCTCGACCGACTTACCGGCCAGCGTCACTTCCCGTGCCTTGAGATCGATTGCAAGGTCTCCGACCTCGATTCGCTCCGGCTCAGCGCTCTTGCCCTCACTGCGCCGCAGGACAGCCCGCACCCGCGCTACGAGCTCGCGGGGGGAGAACGGCTTTACCACGTAATCGTCCGCCCCGAGTTCGAGTCCAACAATGCGGTCAGTCTCCGCCGCTTTGGCAGTGAGCATGATGATCGGAACATTCGACCGGGTGCGGATACGTTTCGTCACATCTATCCCGCTCATCTTGGGAAGCATCAAATCAAGCACGATTAAATCAGGCCCCTTGTCCGCAAATTCTTGCAGCGCTTCCTCGCCATCATATGCAGCATAGGTCTTGAACCCTTCCCGTTCCAGATACGCCCGCACCGTGCGCACAATCATCTCTTCATCGTCAACTACCAAGACTCGTTTCATATCGATTTATTATACCATAGCCGGGTAAGAACCAGGGGCCCCGCGTCCGTCGGTCGGCTCCCTATGTGCTTGGGGCGCCCTGGATATCTCAAATGTAGTGTAATTGCGCCCTGTGAATCACCCGTGACAGAAATGTGAAGATCCTGTGGTGACCGCATTGCTTTTCCCTCGCGTCGCCACTACCATAGTTCTCCGATCGGAGGGGAAATATGCGCACAGTCCTTATCGTTTCCACGGAGAACGGCTCGGGCAAGAGCCTGCTCACGCTTGGATTCGGGTTGTCACTTCGGGAGCAGAAGACTCCGTTTGCGTACATGAAGCCGATCAGCTCGAATGTGCGTTACGCCACTGGCGAACCGCTTGACCGCGACGCCGGAACGATTCGGGAGATCCTCGGACTAACTGACGACTTGAAAGACATCGCTCCGGTGGCGCTTGAGGGCCCGTTTCTGCAGGAGGCGATTGAATCGGGCGATCGCGGGTTCCGCCGCCGTATCATCGAGGCGTTCACCCGCATCACTGCTGATCGCCAAGTGGCACTGATCGAAGGGCGCCGTTACCTCGGACTGGGAATCGGAGCTGGATTAAGCGATCTCGACCTGTCCGAAGCACTTGCTGCCGACGTTCTCCTCCTCACGAGTTACGACGGCGAGGAAGCGATCGACCGGGTCTTGTGCGCGCTTCGCATGTTGGAAGGCGGACCAAACATCATTGGGGTCGTGCTTACTGAGGTGGCGATGGAAACGCAATTTGAGCAGGTCCGCGACGTGTTTGTCCCGTTTCTCGCCGACCGTGGCGCCGAGGTGCTGGGAATCATCCCGTACGAACGGCGGTTGCGATGGGTGAGCGTGGAAGATATCGCCGACCGACTCGGCGGCAAGGTACTCACCGCTGTGCCGCTCAACCTCCCGGTAGAGAACTTCCTGATTGGGGCGATGTCCCCACGCACGGCGCTGCGCAGCTTTCGCCGTACTCCCGATCTTGGCGTGATCACCGGTGGTGATCGCGTTGACCTCCAGGAAGCCGCGCTCACCGTCCCCAGCTTGCACTGCTTGATCCTCACGGGAAACATCCGCCCACCGCGGCGGATCATCGATCTGGCCAACGCCCGCGGGGTACCGGTTATTGTTGTCGGTCAACACACTCTTGCTGCGGCCCAGTTGTGCCAGGAACTGCCCGGCCGTGCCCGTTTGCGCCCGGGCGAGCGCCTCGATGAGGCAATCGAGCTTGTACGAAAAAACGTCGATCTGGAGTTGATCCTGGAAAAGGCAACCGACCGCTAGTCCGGTTCTATTACGGCCTCCCACGTTACCTGTGTCACCTTGTTGATGGTGTTGGTAATCGGGCAATAGCGTTCCATTGACAGTTTAATTGCCTTTTCCGCGTTGGCGCGGGGAACGTCGCCCTTGAACCGATACACAATGTGCAGCCGAGTTATCACCTTCGGATACTCAGGTGCCCGTTCGTCCTCAATCTCAATTCGAAATGAAGTCGGCACCGTATGCATCTTACGCAGGATTGAGATCACATCCATGCCTGTGCATCCGCCGAGCGCGCACAACATCGTCTCCACTGGCCGCAGAGCGGTATCCTCGCCGCCCACGTTGGGGTCGGAGTCCATCAGCAGCGCGTGTCCGCTCTCTCCTTGGCCGACAAACTGCATTCCATCTACAAATTTAACGATCGTATTCCCCATTGCTCCTCCAAATATTTAACTATTTAAATACTTGACTTCCACCATCACGCTGGATATCATTCTAGGCCAATGCGGCCAAAGGAGCAACTAAATGGGGAAAGACGAAACGAGAAAATACTGGGTAGAAGTGTTCTCCGCGTTGGCGAGCGAACCGCGCTTGCAGATTGTGCAGATGATCACCGGGCGCAAGGTTGATTGCCAGGAGATCCTGGAGGAGTTACCATTGAGTCAACCGGCGATATCCTATCATCTCGGCAGGCTCGAACGGGCCGGGGTGCTCGTCAAAGAGCGGAAAGGTACGCATAACTGCTACCATTTAAACCAGAGCCTATTAGCTTTAATCAATCTGTTGGAGGAGGATCTAGGATGAGCCATGAGGTTATAGTTTACACCACACCGACTTGCCCATGGTGTCAGGCGACGAAGGAGTACCTGCGGGCACGTGAGATCGACTTTGAAGAGGTTGACGTTTCGGCCGATCCCGCCGCGGCGCAGGAGATGATCGAGAAAAGCGGGCAGATGGGAACCCCGGTTGTGGACATCGACGGTGAGGTTATCGTTGGGTTCAACAAGCCGGAGATCGATCGGCTGCTAGACTTAAACTAGGAGGAAACAATGGCACTTATTGGAAAAGAGGATCAAGAGTATCTGCGGAACGAATTTTTGCGGTTGGAGCGCCCGGTTAAGCTTGTGCTGTTCACGAGTGCGTCGTGCGCGTCGTGCGCGGACACCAAAACTCTACTTGATGAAACAGCCACTCTGTCGGACAAGATTTCCGTGATCAGCTATGACATCGATAATGACGCGGACAAGGCTCAGGAGTACGGCGTCAACGGGCGTGCTCCCACAATTGCGGTCGTCGGTGATGAGGACTCCCACATTCGGTTCTACGGGATCCCGGCCGGCTACGAGTTCGGGACGCTGATCGAGGACATCATCGATGTCGGTCGCGGGGAAACCGGACTGACGGATGCCACCAAGGCTGCGCTTGCGGAACTGTCCGAGCCGGTTCACATCCAGGTATTCGTTACCCCAAGTTGCCCGTACTGCCCGCGGGCGGCACGGACCGCGCACATGATGGCGCTTGAGTCCGACAAAGTGAACTCCGACGTCATCCTGGCAGGCGAGTTCCCCGAGCTGTCCAACCAGTACAACGTGATGGCCGTCCCCAAGGTGGTCATCAACGAGGACACCAGTTTTGAGGGGGCAATTCCAGAAGAAGACTTCCTGTCGTTCGTCAAGCAGGCCGTCGTCTAACCGGTACCGGTTGCGAAGATTTAGCTCACAGCGCCTCGGGGTATCCCGGGGCGCTGTTCTTGTTCCGCGGCGAACAGGAAGATAAGGTAAAACCATGGGAAAGATCATCCTTATAATCGATGATGAGCGGGAGCTCGTCGGTTCAATTGCCGACTACCTGCGACAGGCAGGGTATCGCCCGATCGGAGTATACGACGGCGCATCGGCACTCGACCGGGTTGCGGAGGATCGGCCCGATTTAGTAATCCTCGATCTCGGGCTGCCGGATATCGACGGGCTCGATGTCGCACGCGCCATCCGCGACCGAGGTGATATTCCGATTATCATGCTTACCGCGCGAGCGCAGGAAATTGATCGCATCGTCGGTCTCGAGATCGGGGCTGACGATTACATTGCCAAGCCGTTCTCCCCACGCGAGCTTGTGTTGCGCGTCCAGGCGGTGCTACGACGGTTGGCCGGTCCGGGGCCGGAGGCACCAGTGCGAATCAGCGATCTTGTGATCGACCTTACTGGGCGTGAAGTGACACGCGCCGGCAAGCCGGTTGAACTTACCCCAACTGAATTTGACCTCCTCGCGTTTCTCGTCCGCCGTCCCAACCGTGTGTTCACGCGCATGCAGCTGTTGCGCGAAGTGCAGGGATACACTACCCCCGCTCTGATGCGCAACGTCGATAACCACATTATGAATCTGCGTCGCAAGATCGAGCCCGATCCGGCCACCCCGCAACTCATCAAGACGGTGTACGGGGTCGGGTACAAACTCGTTGTTCCGAAAGGAGGCGCCGACGCGGATTAGGGAAATATCACTTCGCTCTAAACTGTTTTTGGGGCTTGCCGTCGCCGTTTTCGCCTCGTTGGGAGCGGTGTACTGGCTGGCAACCAACCTCCTCATCAGCGATGCGATGGGATACATCGCAGCGGAACACGCAACACAGGCAATGGGGATTAAATCCAGTCTAGCTGACTATTACGCGACGAACGGAAGCTGGAGCGGGGTGGGGAATGTGTTTTCCAGTCACGGGCCATCCCGCGGTGGGATGAGAGGATCGGGCGGGATGTTCCTCCTCACTGACTCCGCTGGGAACGTAATTTACGCAACTTCCTCCAGTGCACGCCCGGCGAAGATATCGCCCCGTCTGCGTGCCAGGGGAATTCCGATTATCGTTGCCGGGAAGACAGTGGGAATCCTGTTCACGGGTCCTCTCCTCGGCCAATTTACTGATGTTGAAGCCCGCCTTCTCGCCTCCATCCAGCGCACTGTCGCTTACGCCGCAGCGATAAGCGTGGGGATCGCATTGTTAATTGGAATCGTGTTGGTCCGGATCATCACCGCTCCGTTCGTCCGGCTAACTGCTGCCACGCGGGCGATCGCGGCCGGCGACCTAGCCAAATCGGTCGCAGTTCACGGAGACGACGAGATCGGGCGGCTTGGGGCCGTGTTGGACGAGCTGCGCATGGGGCTCGCGCGGTCTGAGGGAGTACGCCGCCGGATGCTTGCCGACGTTGCCCACGAGCTCCGTAACCCACTTGCCATCGTGCGGGCCAAGATCGAGGCGATGCTTGACGGGGTTCAGCCCGCTGATGAGGAAAACCTAGTAAAAGTGAACGAACAGTTGGAGCATCTCGCGGGATTGATCGACGACCTTCAAGATATCGCCCTTGCCGAAGCACACGAACTTCCGTTGCATCGTAAACCGGTCGACCTGGAGGCATTTCTACGTGGCGTGGCCGCTGACGCCCGTGTTCTCCTGTCCGGCACGGGAAAGGAGTTCCAACTGGATATTCCGCCCGTGCTGCCGGCGGTGACGGCCGATCCACAGCGATTACATCAAATTGTGTGGA
>WFSM01000064.1 GCA_015485945.1 Candidatus Bipolaricaulota bacterium
CTCGCTCATTTGCATGAGGATGAGGCTCATCATGGCGAAGGAGTCAGCGAAAAACAGGATCTCAAGAATTAGTCGTACCATAAACCGATCGATCCTTTCTTCCCCACCGGGAAAGGTAAAATTAGCTTCGGCATTATACCATGAGCGTACGTGTAGGGCAACTCATCTTGCGCCCGCCGCCTTGGGTCTGTAATCTCATTTTAACAACCGCAGTGTAGGAGGAAGGGTGCGCAAGTTGATCTTCGTCACCGGCGGAGTCTTATCCGGGTTAGGTAAAGGGGTAGTGGCCGCTTCGGTCGGGTTGCTGTTCAAATTACGCGGCTACCGCGTCAGCCTCCAGAAGATAGATCCCTATTTAAACCTCGACGCGGGCACGATGAATCCGTACGAACACGGAGAGGTGTTCGTCACCCGCGACGGGCGCGAGACCGACCTCGACATCGGGCGTTACGAGCGATTCCTCAGCGAGGAGCTCACCGCCGACAACTACATTACCGCTGGCCAGGTGTACTGGAACGTGATCAGCGCCGAGCGGGCCGGGAACTACCTCGGGAAGACGGTGCAGGTCATTCCCCACATTACGGACGAGATCAAACGCCTGATTTTGCGCCCGTTGGAACAGCAGGATGCGGAGATCGGAGTGGTGGAAGTCGGAGGCACGGTGGGAGATATCGAAAGTCTCCCGTTTCTCGAGGCGCTGCGCCAACTGCGGGATGACCTGCCGCGTATGGATACGTACTTCATTCACCTTACATTGCTCCCTCGCCTCACCTCGACCGATGAATTGAAGACCAAACCCACCCAACATTCAGTGAAAGAACTGCGCGCAATTGGAATTCAGCCCGATGCTATCGCTGCTCGGAGTGATCGCCCGTTACCCGTTGAAGTACGGGAAAAGATTGCCCGATTCTGTGACGTCCCGGTGGAAAACGTGATCGGGGACCCCGATCTCGACTCAATTTACGCCGCTCCTGATATCCTCCACACCCAGTCATTCGATGACCTTATTTCTGCACGATTGGGGCTTCCATCCCGCACCACCGATCTGTCCGCGTGGGATGAGCGTGTGCACCGGTTACGCCACCCGCGCCGGACGGTACGAATCGGGGTGGTGGGAAAGTATGTGGAACTCACCGACGCGTACATGAGCATTCGCGAGGCGCTCGTTCACGCCGGAGTTGCCGCTGACGCAAAGGTGGACATTAAGTGGATTCCCGCCGAGGCGGTGACACGTGACGGCCCGGCCGTTCACCTCGATGACATCGACGGGCTCCTCGTCCCGGGCGGGTTCGGCGATCGCGGCATCGAGGGCAAAGTGGAAGCAGTCGGGTACGTGCGTGAAAACCACATCCCGTTTTTCGGGATCTGCCTTGGCCTGCAGTGTGCGACGATCGAGTTCGCCCGCAACCGGCTTGGGCTCGCTGCGGCAAACAGCTCCGAATTTGACCCTGCCACCCCCGATCCGGTGATTGACATCCTACCCGACCAAAAGGCGGTGGCGGCCAAAGGGGGAACGATGCGGCGCGGCGCGTACGATACGATCCTTGCGCCAGGAACGCGTGCCTATACATGCTACGGTACAGACAGGATCTCCGAGCGCCACCGGCACCGCTACGAGTTCAATCCCGCGTACCGTGGCGCGTTTGAAACCGCGGGGATGCGCGTATCCGGCACGTCGCCCGACGGCCGGCTCGTGGAGATCATCGAGCTTCCCGATCACCCGTGGTACGTGGGAGTGCAGTTTCATCCCGAGTTTCGCTCGCGATTTCTGTCTCCCCATCCGCTATTTACGTGTTTTGTGCGCGCATGTCTAAGAGAACGGAAATAGTCGTGGTCATCGTGCTTATCGGGCTGGCGGCGGGGGGCTATTTTCTCCTGCGGTCACAGCCGGAGTCAGCGGCGACGACGACCACGATGTCCAAGCTGACGCTTGCCGGTTACGATCAGTCAGGCCGGGTGGAATGGCGGGTGCAGGCGACGCGGGGAACGATGGACAAGGACGGCAACGGAGAACTGCACACTGTCACGTTGTCGCTGTACGCGAACGGCAAACCGCGGCTGACGGTTGTCGCTCCGACATTGACGTTCACCGGCAATCAGGCCCGGCTGGCGGGCGGGGTAACAGCGACGCTCTCCGGCGATCACCGCCTGACAACCGCTGTTGTCACTTGGGACAAGACCACAAATCTAATTGCCGGGCCGGGAGCAGTAACGATCTCGTCGCCGGATACGCATGTGACGGCACCAGGATTTTCGTACGACCCCGGTGCGGGCCGCCTTACGCTTACCGGCGGGGTGACGGCGCGGATCAGCCAGCCGACGGAGATTACAGCCACGGGTAAGAAAGCGACGTATGTGGACGGCCGTATCGCGCTCGCCGATGCGGTGACCATCAAGTCTGGAAACGACGTGTACACGTGTGTGCGTGCGGAGTATTCCAACGATACGATTACCCTCGTCGGGCCGGTGCACGGTGCCATCGCTGCCGGTAAATTGACTGCAGTGCAAATCAAGGTTACCGCGGATGGAAGCACTGCGTCCGGCAACGTCAAACTGCTGTTGGATTCTGCGTTTTTTCGGGGGAAGAATGGCGCTTGAGACGCATGGGCTGAGTAAGAGCTTTTCCGGCCGCAAAGTGGTCGATTCTGTGTCGGTTTCCGTGGTTCGGGGACAGGTGATCGGGCTGCTCGGCCCGAACGGGGCAGGCAAGACCACGACGTTTCACATGATCATCGGATTTCTCGCCGCCGACGCCGGCGACGTCGTCCTGGACGGGCGTATTATCTCACGGCTTCCGTTTCACCGTCGTGCCCGGCTTGGGATCGGGTATCTCCCCCAGGAGCCGTCAGTGTTCACCCATACCACCGTGGCGGACAACCTCGATATCGTGTTGGAACTTCTCCCCGATCCCCGCGTTCGTGTTCGCACCCGCGAGCGTCTCCTCTCCGAGTTTCATCTTGAGAAACTGCAGCGGCAGCGCGCCGGCGTCCTGTCATCGGGGGAACGGCGGCGGTTGGAAATCGCACGGGCGCTTGCCACGTCGCCGGGATACATCCTCCTCGATGAGCCGTTTTCCGGCATCGATCCGATTTCCGTTTCTGACCTCAAGTCACAGATCCGTGGGCTACGCGAGCGGGGAATTGGCCTAGTGATCACAGATCACAACGTGCGCGACGCTCTGTCGATCACTGATTACGCTTACCTCATTTACGACGGCAAGGTGATCACGCACGGGACTCCGGCGGAGATGATGGACGATCCGCTGGCGCGGCGGTTTTATCTTGGGGATGACTTTCACGCATAGCCCGTTTGTACAACCGGCGTTTAATGATGAACGCCACGAACGTGATTACCAATATCCCGCTGATCACATGCGCTGCCCGGATTGGCCCTAACCACAAACTGTCCCCACGGGTAAAGCTGACGATTGACCGATCGATTGAGTACAAGATGAAGTACATCGCAGTGATAAACCCATCTTTGTATCCCTTCTTGCGAATATTCCACAGGTAGCCAAAGATAATAAGATTAAGGATCATCTCGTAAATCATCGATGGGTGCGTGGCTTGACCGGGGTAAGCCATCCCTGCCGGGGAATTGGGGGGAAAGTGGATCCCCCACGGAAGGTTGGTCGGAGTTCCGTAGGCGTCCCCATTCATCAGGTTGCCGATGCGGCCGATCGCCTGGCCAAGAATAAGACTGGGAGCAAGAGCGTCGGTGAGAGCCCAAAACGGAATTCCTCTCACGCGGCAGAACACGTACACCGTGGTTGCTCCGGCGATCACCCCGCCGTGGATCGCCAACCCCCCTTGCCAGATCTTCACCATGTCCCACAGGTGATGGGAGTAAAATCCCCATTGAAACGCGACGTAGTAGATACGCGCGCCGAGAATGGCAAATGGAATCGTCCACAACAGGAGGTCGATGAGATCATCCGTTGTTACGAGACGCTGTGCCTTTCCCGCCCCGGCGGTTAACTTCTTGCGCCTGACCTCGCGAAGTAAAAGATAAAACCCGAGCGTGATCGCGATCACGTACATCAGCCCGTAATACCGGATTGTAAGTGGTCCAAGCTTGGCTAAAATCGGATGCATGAAAATTCCCCCTCGACCGGTATGATGGAAAGTATATGATCACTTTCGGAAAAAGAAAAGATCTGTTCGTCCTCGCGTCCGGGGTCGGGTTGGCGCTGGCTATGCCTGGATTTCCGCTCGGATTACTGGTGTTTGTGGGACTTGTCCCGTTGTTTTTCGCCCTGGACGGGAAACACGGATTCCTTCCCGGATATCTGGCCGGGATTGTGTTTTTCGGGCTTGATTTGCGGTGGGGCGGAACGTTGCTGCAGTTCAGCCCGCTTGCATTGCCCGGGATGATCGTACTTGTTGTGTACCTGGCGGTGTACCTTGGGGCGTTCAGTTGGGCGACGCGCCGCGCCCGGCGGTGGTACGGAGAGGGGTGGACGTTTCTCGTAGTGGCTCCGGCGCTCTACGCCGGGCTCGAGATCCTCCGTGCTACGGGCCCGCTCGGTACCGCATTTTCTGATCTCTATTTGGGGCTGTATCGATTTCCGTTTTTGATTCAGTGGGCAAGTGTGATTGGGCCGTGGGGGATAACCGCCGCGATCGTGTTCGTGAACGGAGCGATTTACCTCGGGGTGCGCCAGCGGCGGTGGCGGTTCATCGTCGCAGCGGCAGGAATGATCGGATTTTTGGCCGCTGGCAGCCTGTTGCCCGTCCCATCCGGCGGCACCCCGGTTAAGGTCGCCATTGTCGCGTCTGCCGTTCCCCAGAAGGAGAAGCTGGACGAGCGCAACCTCCTGCCACTGCTCCAGATGTACATGACGCACGGGCAACGAGCAGCGGCGTCACATCCCGGGCTTATTGTGTTTCCCGAGTCGGTCCTTCCCGGGTACATCCTGCGCGAGCCTGCGTTGCAAGCGCGGTTTGCGTCGCTCGCACGTGACGCCGGCTGCCCAATTCTATTCGGGACCGGCGATCTGCGGGCGGGAAAGATCTACAATAGCGTCGTACTGATGTCACCACAGGGAAAAGTCGTCGGAGAGTACGACATGGTGCACCCGGTGCCGTTTGGCGAGTACATCCCCGGGCGAGAGTTGCTTGACCGCGTTGGGCTCGGCCGATTGGCGGCGTCGTTTCTTCCCGTTGATCTGTCCCGCGGGACGAAATTCTCCCCGCTTGATGGGATCGGAACGCCGATTTGCTTTGAATCAACGTTTTCCACACCAGCGCGGATGTTCGTGCGCAACGGTGCTGACCTGCTCGTGACGGTGACAAACGACGCGTGGTTCGCAGGGAGCTCGGAACTTGCGGCGCACTTTGCATTCGCCGTGTTCCGCGCGGTGGAGAACCGCCGTTACTTTGTTCAGGCAGCGAACGGTGGGTTCTCCGGCGTGGTTGATCCCCACGGGCGAATCACCGCTGTTCACGTTGGGGATGGAGTGATCGTGACGGAGGTGCACTGGGAACGCGTCCGCTCCCCGTACACGACGTGCGGGGAGCGTCCGCTCTATGCCTGCTTTGGAGTTATTGGTCTGATCTTGTTGTGGAGGCTGGCGTGGAACCGCCGGGGCGGGAGTTAATGGCTCCCGCCCCGCATAACCGGTCTATCTGGTTGCCGCTGCCGGTGTGAGGTTGTTCCCGGTCGTAGTGAGCGGGGTCACGCCGCCGGTAGCAAATGACACCTTGTAGAGGTCGTACTGCCCTGGGCTGTCTTCACGGACGAACGCCAGGCCGGAGTTATCCTCGAACCAGTACGGGCAGAACTCGTCCTTGGTGGTGGTGATCCCGGTGAGGGTGGTGTCGCCAGTGAGGTTGCGCACGTAGTCCTGCAGCGACTGGACGCCCGTTCCATCGGGGTTCATCACGTAGATGTCGACATTGCCGTTCACGTTAGTGGAAAACGCGATCTTCGTCCCATCAGGCGACCACGCTGGCTTGGAGATTCCGGCACCGCCGGGCAGGTTAAGGCCAAGCGCGGTCACGATCGCCGCACCACCGGCATCACCGTATCGTTTGCCGTCCGCGGTGGCGGGATACAGTTTCGTTGCGGTCGTCCCGTTCCACATCCAGAGCGCGCTCCCGCCGGGGTTACCCGCGTCGGATACGAACACGATGTCGTTATTCACCGGTGAGTAAGCGGGGGCGATCGCCCACGATGGCGTCTGGTCGATGCGCTTCGCTTGGTCCTCAATCCCATTGTTGGCGTTCATCACCCGGATCGTCCACGTGGTGGCGGACGGGGTCTGGGCAGCGTTGGATGCGTACGCGATCAGCGTACCGTCGTGTGACCAGCTCGGCTCGATCTGCTGCGATGCGGTCTGGACAGTGAGTTGGGTTCCGGCCCCTCCGGTCACCGCGATCTTCCAGATGTTCCACTGACCACCGGCGTTGGATGCGTATGCGATCTTGTCCCGTGTCCCCCGTACGAGGTCGGGGAAGAACGCGTCGCTCGTCGTGCTGCTCACCACCGCCATTTGATCGGTCCCATCCGCCCGCATGCGGTAGATGTCGTAGTTGCCGGTGGGATTGCGGGTGAACGTGACCATTACCGATCCGATATGAACCGGTTGTGTCGTCATGCCAACGCGGCCGTCGTTATCCGTTACTTTCAGAGTAGCGGTGTACGTGCCCGCCACCATATACGTATGCGTGATTGCTGTCGCCGTCGCCACGTCCGTTCCGGTAGCGTGCGCTGATCCGTCGCCGAAGTTGAGGTCGTAGCTCGCGATCGTCCCATCGGGATCGGTCGAGCCGGAGATATCGAACGTGATCGTCACCGGTGCCTCATGATCAGTCGTTGGTTTGACCACAAGCACCGCAATTGGGGCCTGGCCGAAGAATCCCCGGCACGCCGATATTCCGGCGAGTGTCACCAGGGCCATCATTACAATGAGTAGGTACCTGATCCTCTTTTTTCTGGTTCCCGCTGCAGGCATTTCAAAACCTCCTTCTTTTGCGCGCTGTTCATCTTCATCATGGCAAACGATGCCGCACAGCTCAGTTTATACCTGCGGGGCGGTGTGTTCCCAGGGACGGGAGACGACCGCGGGCGGAGGGTTCGTCACGACGCGAGGTGACCGATGTCGAGGCGAAACTTGGGTACCGGTTTTGGTGTATATTGTGGGCGAGGAGGATGAAGGTCGGCGTGTATCACACTCAGGATGAGGTGAGTCTATTGAGAGCATCACTTGCCGGTGACACCGAGGCATGGGGCGAGATCGTGGTGCGGTATAAGGAAGCGGTGTTCGGGTTGTGCCTTGGATTTTTGCGCAACCGTGCCGACGCTGAGGACTTGACCCACGATACGTTTATCCGTGCCTACGAGAACCTGCGCCGCTATCGGTTGGATAAGCGGTTCTCAACGTGGTTGTTCACCGTGGCGGCGAACCTGTGCCGCAATCGGTTGCGGCACCGTCGTTATCACCCGGTGGTTGCGCCCCCGGAACAAATGAGCGGCGGGGTTGACCCGGCAACGATTATCGCCCGGGAAGCACGCCACGAACGGGTGCGGGCCGGATTGGACTCCCTCCCGTATGGGTATCGCGCTCCTCTCGTCCTGCGGTACTACAACGATCTTTCGTATAAAGAGATCGCGGAGGTTCTTTCTTTGCCAGAGGGGACAGTGAAAACACGGATCCATCGTGCAAAAGTAATGTTGAAAGAGAAGATAGAACAGAACCAAAATGGAGTGATGCGATATGAACAACGAGGATAACCTGGAGCGAATGTTGCGCGCTAGTTTGCGTCACGAAGTGACGCGGGATGCGTTTCGCCTGGAAGGGTTGGAAAAGAGAGTGGCGACCGAGCTTTCCGGTCGGGTTCCTCGTGGCAGCGTGTGGGATTCTCTCAAACGGATTATTGCTCCGACCTCTCGGGGCCGTGCCGCTCAGCTCGCGGTGGTGGGGGTAACGGCGCTCGTGTTCATGGTTCTTGGCGCATTTATCGGTAACAGGCTTTCTCCCATCATGGTGTTCAACGGTGGGCGGCACTCAATCCAATCAGCGGTAAGTGCATCCGGCGAGACCTCGGCCCTGTTTGTGATGCCCGCCCCTGGGGCGAAAAGTGTTGCTGTAGTCGGTGACTTTAATGGCTGGACGCCGACGCCGCTGTCCGACCCCAACAACGACGGAATTTGGACGGCACGGATTCCGCTGCCGCCTGGACGGTACGAGTACGCGTTCATTGTGGATGGACACTGGTGGGGCCAGGATCCACTTGCCGATGGATACGTACACAGCTTTGGGTCTTATAATTCGGTGCGTTACATCGGCCGTGTGGGAAAGGGGGCGTGATGCACATCCGATCGGTCGCGGTCGCGCTGGTGGCAGTGGCCGTCACTGCCTGTCTTGCCCTCGGTGCTGTAGTGACCCCTAACGACGTCTATCACGCTCTGGACAAAATACCGCTTACTCACCGTGCCGAGATCGTGCATGCATTTGGCGTGGGCTTTTCGCTTGGGCGCCTCGTACCCGACCGCACATTGCGGTTGGTGGACCGATTGGCGGCGGATAAGGGAACAACTGCGGACAAGGAAGGAATTCTGTTGACAATTGCCAACGCGTTGGAAAACGACCTTCCCGTTACCCTGTTGATCGACAAAACCGAGGAGGGGTTAGCACGCAACGTGCCGTTGTATGTGATTTTGAACGGTTCGGGGGGAGCAGTGCGCATTCTTGGGTTAGTACAACGAGAAAAGGTGTTGGCTGCGGTGCGCGATTTGTTATACGCGAAGGGAATATTCTGCATCTCACACGCGGGACAAGCGACGGCAACGTCGCTCCCGATTACCCGGTTCGACCGGATCGTGACCGAAGTCGCCGACGTGTTATGCGATTATGTGGAATCCGGTGCCAGTCCGCTTGATGGCCATCTTATCTACCAGCGGGTACAAACGCGGTTGGAGAACCTGTCCCAGCTCAAGCAGCCCACTATTCTCCCCGAGGACGCTGCCCTCGTGCTGGCACGGATCAAACCGGGAGATTTAACGGCTGTTTTATTAAAAGTTTTAGGATAGAAAAGGAGGAAACAATGAACAAACGTTGGCAGTTTATACTGGTCATGGTCGGATTGATCGGACTCATCAGTTTGATCGGTCTGGGACAAGCGGTGGCTCCCAAAGGGATCATCCCCACACCACCGGAAAGTCAAGTGTTGCAAGTGAAGATCTGGGTCGACAAGGGGGCATACGCCGTCGGTGAGCCGATCACCATTCACTATAGCGTCAACAAACAGGTATACGTCTATATTTGGGATATCGAGCCGGATGGGACCGCTCACGCGCTGTTTCCCAACACGCAGAACTCCAATAATCTCGCAAGTCCGGGTGAGCACGTTGTCCCCGGCAACTGGAAGATTGCTCCACCGCTCGGGCGGGAGTACCTGCAAATTCTGGCGACGACAACTCCAATTAATTTGTTCTCGTTCATGACGAGCAATCCGGATACGTTCCGCCAGCAGGTGCAGGCGCACGTGCTGGGAGTCGTACCCGAGGCCGATCGCACGTGGGATTTTACCAGCTTTGAAATTGTATCCGGTACACCGCCCGCGTACGGAACGTTGGTGGTCAATTCCACGCCCAGTCTTGCCCAGGTGTACGTGGACGGGGCGTACGTCGGCTATACTCCACGTACCGTTTATGTGACCCAGGGATATCATCAGGTTCTCGTGCGTAAGTCGGGGTACAACGATTGGGCGAGCGGGCTGTTTGTAATTGCCGGCTACACCCGTACGATCAATGTTACTCTCACTGCGAGCGCTCCCACCAATCAGCCGCCGGTGGCCGCGTTCAGCTACTTGCCGGCGAACCCAACTGTGGGGCAACAAGTACTGTTTCAAGGTGCGGCATCGCATGATCCGGATGGGAACATCATCTCTTACTACTGGAACTTCGGCGATGGCCAGACGAGTGGACCGTCGGGAGCGAGCTCGGTCTATCACCAGTATACTGCGGCAGGGACGTATACCGTCACCCTGACCGTAACCGACAACGGTGGGCTCACTAACTCGGTGTCGCACACCGTGCAGGTCAGCACCCCGAACCAACCGCCGGTGGCAGCGTTCAGCTTCTCCCCGGCTCATCCAACGGTAGGGGCATGGGTGCGGTTTGACGGGTCGGCGTCGTTTGATCCCAACGGGACAATCACCGCATACAACTGGAACTTTGGCGACGGTGCCACTTCGAGTGCTGGTGCGGTGGTGTATCACCAATACTCCGTTGCTGGCACGTATACCGTCACCCTGACCGTGACCGACAACGGCGGGCTCACTAACTCGGTGTCGCATACCGTCCAGGTCGGTACTCCCAACCAACCGCCAGTGGCGGCGTTCAGCTTCTCCCCTGCCAACCCGACAGTAGGGGCGTGGGTGCGGTTCGATGGATCGGCGTCGTCCGATCCAAATGGAACGATCACCGCGTACAACTGGGATTTAGGCGATGGGACGACATCAACCGCTGGCGCGGTTGTGTATCACCAATACTCCGCTGCTGGTACGTACACCGTCGTTTTGACTGTGACTGACAACGGCGGGCTCACTAACTCGGTGTCGCATACCGTCCAGGTCGGTACTCCCAACCAACCGCCAGTGGCGGCGTTCAATTACACGCCGGCGGCACCAGTCGTGGGACAGGCAATCGTTCTCAACGCAGCGCCGTCCTACGCCCCTAACGGCACGATCACCGCGTATCGTTGGGACCTTGATAACAACGGCGTTGATGATGCCA
>WFSM01000065.1 GCA_015485945.1 Candidatus Bipolaricaulota bacterium
GATATCAACACCGATCGGTCTTCCAGCGGCTGGCGTAGGGTCTCCAACACGCGGCGGTCGAACTCGGGCAGCTCATCGAGAAACAGGACCCCGTGATGGGCAAGGGTGATCTCCCCCGGGCCGGGGATGCCGTGTCCGCCCCCGACCATTCCCGCGTAGGAGATTGTATGGTGGGGGGCGCGAAACGGGCGTGCGGCGATGAGCGGGGTTTTCGGATCGAGCAAGCCGGTGATTGAGTAAATTCGTGTCACCTCGATCGCCTCTGGGAATGACAGCGGGGGAAGGATACCGGGAAGACAGCGGGCAAGCAGGCTTTTCCCCGCGCCGGGTGGCCCGATCATGATCAGGTTGTGTCCGCCAGCGGCCGCGATCTCGAGTGCCCGTTTTGCCTGTTCCTGCCCCTTGACTGCACCCAGATCAACTGCCGCAGTTGCCCCGTCGTGCGCCATCAATTCCGCCTCGTCGACGGTGAATTGCGCTATTTCACGCGTTCCGCTCAAAAACGCTGCTGCTTCCGCCAATGTCCGCACGGGATAGACGGGAACGTGGTCTACCAATGCCGCTTCAACGGCGTTCTCCGCCGGGACGATTATTCCGTCCACCTTCATTCCCGCCGCAGCGAGGGCAATTGGGAGCACGCCCCGCATGCGGTGCACTTCACCGTTCAATGCAAGCTCCCCCACCAGCAGGTAACGGGCACGTGGCGGCGGCAGGTCGCCGGCAGCGATCAGGATCGCGATGGCGATCGGAAGGTCAAATCCCACTCCCTCCTTGCGTAGATCGGCAGGAGCAAGATTGGCGGTGATCCGCCGCGCCGGGAACGAATAGCCCGAGTTTTTGATCGCGCTTCTGATGCGCTCACGGCTTTCCGTGACCTCCTTTTCGGGCAAGCCGACGATCTGAAACGCGGGCAACCCACCGGCAACGTCGCACTGCACCTCCACGGGAGCTGCATCTATCCCGGCGATCACCGCGGACAACAGTCTAGCAAACATGTCTACTCAACTTGGAACGCATCCTTGTACAGCTTGATCTGTCCGGACGTAATTGTTACCACATCGAACCGAGCGGCGAGTTCGGTTTCGGTCGCTCCCAGATAGCAACGCGCAGCGGCGATCAAGCGTGCCCGTTTCCACGGCGTTACCGCGCCCTCTGCCCCGCCGTACCCGGTGCCGGCCCGCGTTTTGACCTCGATGAATACCAACGTGTCCCCATCCCGGGCGATGAGATCGATCTCTCCGAATCGACACCGCCAATTACGCGCTACAATAAAGTATCCGCGGTCGCGGAGGTAGTGACGAGCGGTTTCTTCGCCACGCTTGCCCCGATTTATTCCGTCTCGTGTCATCGTACATTCATAATAGTTCCAATTACCGCAGCGGGGCAACTTACGTTGCGGCAGCCGCGGCCGTGGACTATAATTTCGAAGAAAAGAATAGAAGAAGAAGGGGCAATGGGAATAGTTTTCACAGGGATAACTGCAGCACTCGGGGATCCTTTCACAGTAAAGCGCGTCGACATCCGTATCGAAGGCAACACGATTACAACCATCAGCGATTCACCGCTGTCGCCACGTCCACAGGACACGCGTATTGATGGTGACGGCAAACTCGCGATCCCGGGATTTATCAACGCCCATACCCACTTGCCGATGGTGCTGTTCCGGGGATTGGCCGATGACCTCCCGCTCACGCAGTGGCTCACTGAGAAGCTGTGGCCAGTGGAAAAGCGTCTGACGGCGGACGACGCGTACTGGGGAGCGCTCCTCGGATTGGTGGAGATGATCCGCAGCGGCACGACCGCGTGTTCCGACATGTATTTTCACGTCGATGCGATCGGGAAAGCCGTCTTGGAGTCGGGAATGCGTGCTGTACTCGCGTACGGGATAATCGCCTCTCGACTTGACAACCACGGGAAATCGGAGCTTGCCCGCGCCGAGGACGCGATTACCGCGTGGAACGGCGCTGGTGACGGCCGGATAACAGCAGCGGTGGCACCACATGCACCGTACACATGCGGCAAAAGTGTGTGGCAGAGCGTGGTCACGCTCGCCCGCCGATACGGTGTCCCGATTCACACCCACCTCGCGGAGACGCGTACCGAAGTGGCGGACTGTTACGTCCGCTACCGGAAGAGCCCGGTCGAGCTTCTCGCGGCGTGGGATGTGTTTTCTGTCCCCACGATCGCTGCCCACTGCGTACACGTTACTCCGAGCGATATCGCGGTCCTGGCGGAGCACAATGTTAGCGTCGTCCATTGTCCGAAGAGCAATGCTAAGCTGGGGAGCGGCGTCGCCCCGATCGCACGAATGCGTGCTGCTGGTGTGAACGTTGCTGTGGGGACCGACGGTGCGGCGTCGAACAATCGCCTCGATATGCTGTCCGAGCTCCGGTTTGCCGCGTTGACAGCCAAGGCGGTTAATGAGGATGCGACCTTAGTGCCAGCGGCGGATGCGGTGCGGATGGCGACGACGGCGGGGGCGGCCGCCGTTCGAATTCCGGCCGGAGTGATCGCCGTGGGAAACCGGGCGGATATCGCCGTCCTCGACCTCTCCCAGGTTGAAACCGTGCCCGTGTACGATCCGTTGTCGAGCCTTGTGTACGCAGCCGGGCGGGAAGCGGTGTGCGACGTCATTGTCGATGGGAAATTTCTCATGCGTGACCGCGCGTTGACCACCATCGACGAAGATCGGGTAAAATACGAAACAAAGAGGATAGCTGTTAGCTACAAAACCTAGATCATCCCCACCTGGGCGGGCGGAAACGCCCCCGCGCGGATGCGGGAGTAGAAGGAGGAACAAATGGGACTTACTACGGAAAGGAAGAAGGAGCTGATCCGCACCTACGGAGAAAACGAGACGGACACCGGCTCGGCACCAGTACAAATCGCTCTGCTGACGGAGCGTATTAAAGAACTGACCGAGCACCTGAACGTGCACAAAAAGGATTTCAGCTCGCAACGCGGGCTGCGCAAGATGGTCGGCCAACGCCGCCGACTGTTGAAATATGTAAAACGCCAGAATTTCGCGGCGTACAAAGAATTGATTCAGCGATTAGGAATCAGAGGAGTTTAGTGAGGGTTATGTTAGTGAAAGAAACTATGCAATTTAACGGGAAAGAGATTTCCCTGGAAACGGGTCGTGTCGCCAAACAAGCGAACGGCGCCGTTCTCGCCAGTTACGGCGACACCAGAGTACTGGTCACAGCGGTTATTCAAGAGAGCAGAGAAGAACTGGATTATTTCCCGTTACGTGTTGATTACGAAGAGCGGTTTTACGCCAGCGGCAAGATCCCGGGAGGATTCTTTAAACGTGAGGGGCGACCGAGCGACGCAGCGATTCTGAACGCGCGCATGATTGATCGGCCGATCCGGCCGCTGTTTCCCAAGGGGTACAACGATGAGGTGCAAATTGTGGCCACGGTTCTGTCCGCTGAGCCTGACTGCTCTCCCAGCATCGTCGGAATGCTGGGGGCGTCCGCGGCGCTGATGATTTCCGATGCCCCGTTCCAGGGGCCGATCGCCGGGGTCAAAGTTGGACTGGTCGACGGCCAGTTGACGGTGAATCCCGACGCCGTTTCTCAGGAGGAAGGCAGGGTTGAGATAACCGTCGCCGGTACGAAACACACGGTAACGATGGTAGAAGGACGGATGAACGAGCTATCGGAAGAAGAAGTCATTGAGTCGATTGACATCGCTCATCGTGCAATCCAGGAGCTAATTGAGTTTCAGGAGCGGTTTGTGGCTCGTGTGAACCCGGTAAAGAAGGAGGTTCCTCCCGTGGAGGAGGACCTGGCATTGCGTGCGCGCGTGCGCGAACTGGTGGGGAACGATTTTTCCCGCCTGCCCGGGCTGCCCGGAAAGAAGGCACGTCGAGATTTAGTGGAAGAGCTGAAGACGCGGGCGACCACAGCAATCGTCACTCCCGACCTCGCTAAAGATGAAGCGGACGCGCTTACCAAGAAGGTGAACGCCGTGGTGGAAGATCTACACCGCGACTACCTGCGCACGAGCATCCTGACAACCGGAACGCGAGTCGACGGCCGCCGCCCAGACGAGATCCGCCAAATCACGTGCGAAGTGGGAGTGCTACCGCGCACACACGGCTCGGCGTTGTTCACCCGCGGCGAAACCCAGAGCCTGGGGATCATCACCCTGGGCGCGACGCGAAGCGATGAGCAGATCATCGATCAGATGATGAAGGAAGGGCGCAAGCGGTTCATGCTCCATTACAACTTCCCGCCGTACTCGGTCGGTGAAGTGCGTCGCATCGGGTCTCCGAGCCGGCGGTCGCTTGGACACGGCTATCTCGCTGAGGGGGCGGTTACCGCGGTTCTCCCGCCGGAGGATGAGTTCCCGTAC
>WFSM01000066.1 GCA_015485945.1 Candidatus Bipolaricaulota bacterium
CTGTACAATCCGCTGTGCCAGAAACGTGCACAGGTACTGCTGACGGAAGTGAATAAACACGTGAAGTAGCTTCGTGGAAGACGATCAGCCGGGCCGTGACATGACGGCCCGGTTTTCTATTCCAGCACCGGGATCGTTTGCGGGCGTTCGCCGCGCCGGCGGGCGGTGACGAGGGCAAACACCTGATCGAACGTCGCGGTGATGGCATGCAGAAGCGCATCAATATCAGTGATGGAGGTGACGACCGGCTGTACTGGTTTGGTATCACGCATCCGGATGAAATTGGGACTTAACAAGCCACTTACCACCACTTCGCACCCAGAGAGTTCACCTAATACCCCTTTTAGTTTATTCGGATCGGCGTGTTGTTTCTCCTCCGGTGAGAGATTTTGTTTAGTAGTGATGAATTGATACGTGCCGTCCGCGTGAACTTTGTACACATGAAATTCCGGGCAGTCGCCGAAATGCTTGCGCGCCACTTTGCCGCGTTCGCACCCCACGGCGATGCACAATGTTTTATCACCGTCTGTCATAGTATTTCCTTTCTGATCAGGAGATTGCTCCGGTTGGACACGCGTGCGTACACACACGGCATCCGCGACACTGGGAGGCGGTGACGTGCGCTTTGCCGTTTTGCACCGTGACCGCTCCCACCGGGCATGCCCGGGCACAGTCGCCACAGCCGACGCACGTTTCCGTATTGACGTGCGCGATGTGAGTAGCGATCGGTGCCGTGACAGATACCTCCGATGAGCCACCGGTCGATTCCGTGCGCGTGCGCTCCTGCTGGAAGCGGCGCATGCGCCGACGCCTACCCATACCTTGTCCTAACCCCATTCCTCGTCCTTGTCCACGCATCGCCGGTCCCTCCTCCGATTACTGATGTAAGTATACCCCGTTTAACTTGCCAGTTTCACACCCGGGTCTGTATACTTCGCGTGCGCGCAGATCGCGAAAGGAAGTGGAATGTGACCTACACAATCGGAATTCGCCGTGAGGATAGTTACATCTGGGAGCGGCGGACTCCGCTCATCCCGGCGGATGCGGCGGACCTCCAGGACAAACATGGAATCAACGTCGTGGTGCAATCGTCGGCGAAGCGCGTATTCTCCGACGCCGATTACCGCACCACGGGAGTGGAAGTACAGGATAGTCTCGCTGCCTGCCCAGTGATCTTTGGGATTAAGGAAGTTCCGATCACGGCGGTGGAACCGGGTAAAACGTATATTTTCTTTTCGCACACGATCAAGGGGCAACCGCACAACATGCCGATGCTGCGGCAGATAATCGACCGCGGCTGTTCGCTGATCGATTACGAACGCGTGACGGATGAGCATGGACGCCGGCTCATTTTTTTTGGCCGGTACGCTGGACTTGCGGGGATGATCGAGACATTGCGGGCGTTGGGGCAACGATTAGCCGCTGAGGGAATCGCCAACCCGTTTACGACGATCGACCGCGCGCTTGAGTATCCCAATCTCGAAGCAGCGCAAACCGCGGTCCGTGCCGTGGGGGATAAAATCGCACGCACCGGCCTTCCGCCGGAGATTACACCGCTGGTAATCGGGATCGCTGGCTACGGCAACGTATCACGGGGCGCGCAGGAGATCCTGTCATTGCTTCCCGTGGAGGCGGTTGCGCCGGCGGACCTCGCGAATCTGGCCGACGGGTCCAAACGAGCAGTATACAAGGTCGTGTTCAAGGAGGAGGATATGGTCGAACCGCGCACGGCGGGCGCCCCGTTTGACCTGCAGGAATACTATCAGCACCCTGATCGTTACCGCGGCGTGTTCGCACGCTACCTCCCGCACATTGACGTGTTGGTTAACTCGATTTACTGGGAGCCACGTTATCCCCGGTTGGTGACCAAAGAGTGGGTGAGGGAAAACTACCCCGGTGCGCGGTTGCGGGTGATCGGGGACATCAGTTGCGACGTTGACGGAGCAATAGAGGCCACGGTGCAAGCGACCGAGCCGGATATCCCGACTTACGTGTACGACCCAGCTAACGACACGGCAATCGTTGGAGTACGTGGCGATGGACCGGTGATCATGGCGATTGATATTCTCCCAACCGAGCTCCCGCATGAATCATCGTCCCATTTCAGTGCGGTGTTGAAAAACTACATCCCGGCGATCGCGCGCGCCGATTGCGCCGTCGGGATCGAGAAATGTACGTTGCCTCCGGAGGTAAAGCGGGCGGTCATCGTGTGTAGCGGCGCACTGACTCCGGACTATCGTTACTTGGAAAAGTTTTTGTCGAAAGGGGAAAAGTGAAGACGGTATTGGTGCTCGGGGCTGGCCTTGTCGCCGGTCCGCTTGTGCGGTACCTGCTTGAGCAGGATGGTATCGCGGTAACGGTGGCGGATGTCTATTTGGAGAAAGCACAGCGGCTAATTGGAACCGCGGCGAACGGCACTGCGTTGGAGCTTGATGTTCACGACGAAGCGGCGGTGGAACAGCTTATCGCCGTGAGTGATTTGGCGGTCAGCCTCCTTCCGTACGTATATCACCCTCTCGTGGCGCAGTTATGTGTTAAACAAAAAAAGCCGATGGTCACGGCATCGTACGTCAAGGACACGATGCGTGCTCTCGATGCTGCCGCTCGGGAAGCGGGTGTAATCCTGTTGAACGAGATCGGTGTCGATCCCGGGATCGATCACATGTCAGCGATGCGGGTAATCGACCGGATCAGAAACGCCGGTGGCAAACTTGTGAGCTTTTCCTCTTATTGCGGCGGTCTTCCCGCTCCTGATGCGAATAACAACCCGTTCGGATACAAGTTTTCCTGGAGCCCACGTGGGGTCCTGCTCGCCGGCAAGAACCCGGCCCGTTACTTGGATAACGGCACCGGGGTGGACATCCCGGGTGAGGAGCTGTTTTCGCATCATTGGCCCGTAAAGATTGAGGGATTAGGAACTTTGGAAGGGTATCCCAACCGCGATTGCCTGCCGTACATTGACACGTATGGAATCCACGGTGTGA
>WFSM01000067.1 GCA_015485945.1 Candidatus Bipolaricaulota bacterium
CGGCCTGGAGAGTTTGATCGTCGCCTCCCTGACCGGGCGGCCTCCGCGCGACAGTTCGGGCGGATGGGTGATACACGATGATACCGTGCCGTACGGCGGCGCCGGCTATATCGAGGGCGATTCGCATGACTACGACCCCGATCACGCCGTCGATCTGGCTAAGCTGATCAAGTTTCTGCAAAAGACTCAACCGAAGGTCGTCGAACAGTTCGGGCTGACCGAGGACGGCCCGGCGCGGCAGAAGTTCCTCGCTCGGCTGCAGGGGGAGATCGCCAAGCGGGGGATCATCGATGTGCTGCGCAAGGGGATCCACCACGGGCCCGCCCACGTCGTCCTGTTCTACGGCTCACCCACTCCGGGTAACGTCCGCGCGCAAGAGCTGTACGAGGCGAACATCTTCAGCGTCACCCGGCAACTCCGTTACAGTCGGGACGAGACCAAGCTCGCCCTCGACCTTGTGCTGTTCATAAACGGCCTTCCCATCGCGACGTTCGAGTTAAAGAACCGGCTGACCAAACAGACGGTGGAGGATGCGGTCCAGCAGTACAAACGGGATCGCGATCCCAAGGAGCTCCTGTTCCAGTTCGGTCGTTGCCTCGTGCACTTCGCGGTCGATGATCAGGAGGTGCGGTTCTGCACTCATCTTAAGGGGAAGGACTCGTGGTTCCTCCCGTTCAACAAGGGGTACAACGACGGAGCGGGAAATCCGCCCAATCCGCATGGGATGAAGACCGACTATCTGTGGAAGGAAATCCTGACCCGGGAGAGCTTGACTGACATCATCGAGAACTACGCCCAGATCGTGGAGGAGAAGGACGAGAAGGGACGGAAAAAGCGGAAGCAGATCTTTCCCCGCTATCACCAACTCGATGCGGTCCGCAAGCTCCTCGCCGATGCCGCGGTCCGTGGAGCCGGACACCGGTACCTGATCCAGCACTCGGCCGGGAGCGGCAAGTCGAACTCGATCGCCTGGTTGGCATATCAGCTCGTCGGCTTGGATAAGGACAGAAAATCGGTATTCGATTCAATCATCGTCGTCACCGACCGTCGTGTCCTTGATAAGCAGATCCGCGATACGATCAAGCAGTTCGCCCAGGTGTCGGCCGTTGTCGGTCACGCCGAGCGCTCGGGCGACCTGCGCCGGTTCCTCGCCGAGGGGAAGAAGATCATCATTACGACCGTGCAGAAGTTTCCGTTCATCTATCAGGAGATCGGGGACGAGCACCGCGGGCGGAGCTTCGCCATCATCATTGACGAGGCACACTCGAGCCAGGGCGGACGAACCGCCGCCAAGATGCACATGGCTCTCTCAGCAGCAGGAGCGGAACGCGAGGACGAGACACCCGAGGATATGATCAACCGGATCATGGAGTCGCGGAAGATGCTTTCCAACGCGAGTTATTTCGCGTTCACCGCCACGCCTAAGAACAAGACCCTCGAGCTGTTCGGGGAGCCGTACGATGAAGGCGGCGTGACCAAACACCGTCCGTTTCATATCTACACGATGAAACAGGCGATTCAGGAGGGGTTCATCCTCGATGTGCTCAAGAACTACACCCCGGTCGAGAGCTATTACCGACTGATGAAGAAGGTGGAGGACGATCCAGAGTTCGACGTGAATAAGGCGCTGAAGAAGCTCCGTCGTTACGTGGAAGGGCACGAGTACGCGATTCGGCAGAAGGCGGAGATCATGGTCGATCACTTTCATAATCACGTTCATCGCAAAATCGGGGGTAAGGCACGAGCGATGGTGATAACAAGCGGGATCGAGCGGGCGATTCAGTACTATCATGCGATCTCTGCCTATCTGGAAGAACGCAAGAGCCCATATAAGGCGATCGTCGCCTTCTCCGGCGAGCACGAATATGGCGGGGTCAAAGTGACCGAGGCGTCTCTCAACGGCTTTCCGAGCAACAAGATCCCGCAGCGGTTCCGGGAGGAGCCGTACCGGTTCCTCGTCGTCGCGGACAAGTTCCAGACCGGATACGATGAGCCGCTTCTGCATACGATGTACGTGGACAAGCCCTTATCTGGCGTCAAGGCGGTCCAAACTCTCTCCCGCCTGAATCGCTCCCATCCGGCGAAACACGATACGTTCGTGCTCGACTTCATGAACGACGCGGAGACGATCCGCCAGGCGTTCGAGCAATATTACCGGACGACGATCCTCGCCGAGGAGACCGACCCGAACAAGCTGCACGATCTCAAGGCTGACCTCGATGCATACCAGGTGTATTCCCCGGAGCGGGTGGACGCACTGGTGGACCTCTACTTGACCGGCGCGGAGCGCGACCGGCTTGATCCGATTCTCGATGCCTGTGTAGCGGTATACAACTCGGAGCTGGATGAAGACGGACAAGTGGAGTTCAAGGGAAAAGCGAAGGCATTCGTGCGAACGTACGGATTCCTCGCCTCAATTCTCCCTTACACCAACGCGGAGTGGGAGAAGCTCTCGATCTTCCTCAACTTCCTTATTCCAAAGCTTCCCGCCCCACGTGAGGAGGACCTCTCGCGCGGCATTTTGGAAACGATCGACATGGATAGCTATCGCGTTGAGGTCAAGGAGGCAATGGAGATTAAGCTGGCCGATGCGGATGCTGAGATCGAACCAATCCCCGCCGCCGGCGGTGGACACAAACTCGAGCCGGAACTGGATCGGTTGAGCAACATCATCAGGGCGTTCAACGATCAGTTCGGCAATATCCCCTGGACTGACGCTGATCGGGTACGTCAGATAATCACTGAGGAGATTCCGGCAAAGGTGGCGGCGGACAAGGCCTATCAGAATGCGATGAAGAACTCCGACCGTCAGAACGCCCGCATTGAGCATGACAGAGCTCTGCGACGGGTGATGACCGCGTTGGTGGCCGACGACACTGAGTTGTTTAAGCAGTTCAGCGACAACGAGTCGTTCCGCAAGTGGCTGGCCGAGACGGTGTTTGAGCTCACTTACACTCGCTGACACATAGCTGTGCACGCTTGAGAGTGCGGCTATTACACTGGAATAAGCAGCTAACAGCACATATACTAGTTTTCATGGGGAGAGTGGCCTCGATCTGGCGTAATCACAATTTTATTCTTGTTTGGGGCGGGCAAAGCGTATCACTGTTCGGAAGTCAGCTCACCTACATTGCGCTTTTGTGGTGGGTGTTGGAGAAGACTGGATCGGCAGCGGTATTGGCGAGTGTAGCCATTGCTAGCGCGGTTCCCAATGTTATCTTTGGCCCAATCGCTGGTGCGATAATCGACCGCCTTGACCGGCGCAAGCTGATGATCGCGATGAATCTGGCAAACGGGCTGATTGTTGGAACCGCTGCCACCCTTCTTATCGCGGGCAAACTCACCCTGTGGGAGGTGTATCTCCTCGCACTTATGCGTGCTACCGCGACGATCTTTCATCAACCGGCGTTGCAAGCATCTATCCCTAACTTGGTGCAGCCAGAAGAGCTAACCCGGGCTAATTCCTTGTATCAGATATCGGCGAGCAGCGCTGGAATCGCTGGGCCCGCCCTAGGTGGGGTATTGGTTGCGCTTTTGGGCAGCGGGCCGACGATGTGGCTGGATGCGATCACGTTCTTTCTCGCTGGTATGTCCCTTTTGTTTGCGTTCTTCCCTTCGCCGCGGGTGGAAGCCCCCATGGGGATTAAACCTGTTATCATCGACATTATCTCTGGGTTTAAGTTCATATATCGCAAGCATGTGTTGTTGTTCATTATCTTTTTGTTTGGGGTGGTCAACTTCTTCCTCGCTCCGATTAATATTCTTCTCCCGGTTATGGCTAAAGATGTACTTCACGCTGGCGCAGAGGGGTTCGGGC
>WFSM01000068.1 GCA_015485945.1 Candidatus Bipolaricaulota bacterium
CTAGTACCGCAACCGCAACAATGCCGATTAATAAGCTGCTAATCTTTGACTTCATTTATTATTACCTCCTTGAAATAATGAAGATAATGAGTATGGGCCGCCATTGTAGCTGAGATTTCTTGACCCAACATCGCTGTAACTGCCCTCCTTGTTTGCGGCCGGCAGTCCAGCTACCTGTTGAAGGCCTGCGACTTTGCGTCCCGCCCTCACGGGCGGTTTGCCTTTATCAGCCTAGATCTTTTAGTCCTGTCTGCTCCTTCCTTGAATCATCAATGCCCGGTCAAGC
This sequence comes from Candidatus Bipolaricaulota bacterium, assembly GCA_015485945.1. Classification (GTDB taxonomy): domain Bacteria; phylum Bipolaricaulota; class Bipolaricaulia; order UBA7950; family UBA9294; genus S016-54. The sequence continues at coordinate 287 of WFSM01000068.1, forward strand.
GCGTCTTTCTCCACCAGCTCTTGCTCAAGGAGCACCTCGCCGAGGAGCTTGTCCGTAAACTTTTTCTTCTGCATGTCGAGCCCCTGGGCAAGCTTGGACGGAGTGACCGCACCGAGATCGACGAGAATCTCGCCGATCCTCTTTTCCCGCTCAAAGTATTCCTCCAAAATGGATAGAATCACTGAGGAGCGGGATTTTCGCTCCCGGCGCCCTTTCATATCGACCTGCTCGATCAGGTACGCATCTCCGTCACTGTAATAAATTGTCGTCTGCATAATTCGTTCCTCCCTCACTTTTTCGTCACTACAACGCAAAAGCCGAGTTGCCTTTTCCTGGCAACCCGGCTACCGTCATGGCCCGTGGCTTTGCGTCCCTATCTCTCTTTAGATAGGTTTGCCTTTTCAGGATCGTTAACTAATTGTCTCCATTATACAGACTAATCAGTGAGTTGTCAAGTCCAATAATGACTAAACACCCGAAAAACAACGTATTACAGACGTGATCAGCCCATACGCCGTAGCTCCATATACAGGGCGTGCAGTGCAAGCCGCAGCTTATCCGTAAATCTTATCCGTGGGTTTCGCGGCCACTTCCAGACGATTCCGATCGCTAGCAGCACAACCGCGATGGTGAACAGAAAGTGGATCACTCCCGATGACAGACTCAGCAGTACGATGACTATGGCGATCCCGCCCAGGATGGCAATATCAACACCGGTCAAATTACGGATTCCGTGTTCGATCTCGACCCGCAGCGCCCGCAACGCGAATCGCAGCTTGTCGGAGAACCGTCCCCGCCTCCCACGTGGCCACTTCCACGCAATTCCGATCAGCCCGAGAACAAGCACCACATCGATCAGGCTCCCCAATACATGTGCGGCGAGAGCAAGGATAATCCCCAACGCCGCCAGCGCCAGTACGAGCAAAAACAACGCGAATGCAACCGGGGACGCCGATACCAACGCGGCTAATATCCCCAGCGGAACTAACACCGCCACGTAAAGCGCGAGTAGAATTAGCCTGATCACCCACGCGAATATCGTCATCCCTTCACCTTTATGTGTACCGCACGATTTCGTCGCGAGAAAGGCGCGATGGCGGTGTCGGCACCTCACCCGGACGACCAAGCGGGATTAATGCCGCCAGTTCCTCAAAGTCCCGCGCTTCGACCACAGCTTCAATTGCCGGGTTTCGTATTTTACCCATCCAACACGCGGCCAGCCCGAGCGAGTGAACGGCAAGAAGGATATTTTCGATCGCTGCTCCAATTGCTTGCGCGTCCTTGAACCCATTGTACCCGGCTGTTCGATCATACATGACGGCAATCGTCACTGGGGCGGTCGCGATCATCCGATCCTGAGGGACAAGCGCAGCAAGTGCCTGCCGCTTTTCCGGGCTGCGCACGACAATGAACCGCCACGGTTGCGTGTTCTTTCCTGACGGCGCCCACCGTCCGGCATCGAGAATGGCGGTCAAATCCTCGTCCGATACCTCCCCCGGTGCAAACTTGCGCACGCTCCGCCGTGCCTTGATTGTTGCCAACACCTCGTTCATCTTTCCCCCTGGCATCACCCGTATCCTACCGGTAGAATGGTCCCAGTTGCAACTGCAATAAGGAGGTTTAACGTGGATGAATTGATACGACAAGCGATTGCGGAAAGCGGTGCCGACTACACCGAAGTCCGCATCGAGCGGGCGAGCCGCAGCCAGGTTCTGTTCCGCAAGGAAAAGCTGGAAAATCTGGAGCACTCATCCGAGTTCGGCGGAATTGTCCGCTGTCTGAAAAACGGGGGTTGGGGAATCGCCGTGTTCAACGATATTTCCCAGCTCAAAGACAAGGTGAAGGAGGCGACCCGGTTTGCTGCGTTGGTCGGCGCTCACACCGACGATGAAGTACAGCTCGCCGCGATCGACCCGGCGCAGGATACAATCCATGCTGAGCTCGCCGAAGATTTTCGCACCGTGTCTCTTGACGAGAAGAAAAAGCTTGCTGAGGCGTACAATCAGATCCTCCTCAGCTATGATAAGCGGATTGTGGCCACGACTGTGCGCTATACCGACTCGTTCCGCGAGCTGACCTTTGCCAACTCGGACGGTGCGTACATCGTACAGGAAATCCCGGATGTCACACTGATGCTCGCCGCGGTGGCGAGTGACGGACCGCAGAACATCCAGCAGGGGTTTGAATCACTGGGCACCGCGGCCGGATTTGAGTACGCCCGTGGGCGCGAGGAAGAGGCCAAGACAGCGGCGAAGCGAGCGGTGGATCTGCTCGGCGCGCGATCGGTGTCCGGAGGGAAGTACACGGTGATCCTCGATCCCGCCCTGGCTGGCGTATTCATCCATGAAGCGTTCGGGCACCTGTGCGAAGCGGATTTTACCTACAAAAACGAGCGCATGCGAAAGATTCTCCAGGTCGGTTCACGGTTTGGGAACGATGACCTCAACGTCGTTGACGAGGGCTACATCGCCGGACTGCGCGGCAACGTGCCCTACGACGACGAAGGCACACCGCGCGCAAAGACTTATCTGATTAAGAACGGAATCCTCAACAGCCTGCTTCATTCCCGCGAGACTGCGGCACGGATGGGGGTGCAGCCAACCGGCAACGCGCGCGCCGTATCCTACGAACACGAACCGATCGTACGCATGACCAACACTTACATCGAGAACGGCGCACACACATTCGACGAAATGCTCACCGGAATCGACCACGGAATCTACGCGATTCGGGCGTACGGCGGCCAAACGATGTTCGAACAGTTCACGTTCTCCGCCGCGTACGCCTATGCGATCGAGAATGGCAAAGTGGGGGAGATGGTCAAAGACGTCGTCCTCACCGGAAACGTGTTCGAGACGCTACGATCGATCGAGATGATCGGCAACGATAAGAAAATGTTCGGCGGCGCCGGTGGCTGCGGTAAAGGCGGACAGTTCCCGTTGCCGGTTACAGACGGGGCGCCGCACATCCGTATCGCGAACGTGACGATAGGAGGGAAGTGATGGATAAGCTGCTGCAAGAACTGAAAACCAAGGTGGATCAGGCGGAAGTGTACCGGCTGCATACCCGCACGGTGCCGGTTAACTTTCGGTCGGGCAAACTGGAATCGATCAAGAGCCACACCATTGACGGAATCGCGCTCCGGGTGACTGTCGACGGCCGATTGGGATTCGCTACCACCACCGATCTCGCTGACTCTTCGGAGTTGATCGCTGCAGCGATTGCGTCCGCCAAGTTTGGGGAACCGATGGAATTCGCGTTCACTCCACCCACGTCCCCGATCACCACCGCGGTGTATGATCCCCAGGTCGTGGCCGTTCCTGAGGAAAAGCTTATCGACATCGGAACGCGCGCCATCGCTGCGTTGAAGGACGCCGACCCCGATGCCGACGTGAACTTCTCACTGTCCCGCGAGGAAACGACGGTCACGATCATGAACACCAACGGGTTGGATCTCACCGAGCGGCGCACGATGATCTCCGGCGGCGGCGAAGTGGGCAAGGCAAGTCCAGGTGATATCTTCCTCCTGTTTGACGACACTGAGAGCCGCTATCTGGACGACATGGACATGGATCGGATCGTCAACCGCATCATCCGCTACCTGCGCTACGGGGAGAAAATTGTGCAAGTGCCATCCAACCCGATGCCGGTTGTGTTCACCAAGAACGGGACGATCGCCATCCTGCTCCCGCTTCTGTTCGGGTTTAACGGGAAATCGGTGTACATGGGGACATCACCCCTTAAGGGCCGGATTGGCGAACAGGCGTTCGACTCGCGACTGACTATCGTCGACGATGGTACCCTCCCGCGCGGTCCCCGCAGTGCCGGGTTCGACGACGAGGGCACCCCGACCGCACGCACTCCGCTGGTCGCTAACGGTGTGATCGCCGGGTTCATCTACGACCGCCGCACCGCTGCACTCGTCAAAACCGAACCGACCGGGAACGGGTACAAATCCGGCCCGTTTGGCGGCGGCGGATTCCGCACTCCTCCCAACGTGGGGACGAGCAACGTGATCGTTTCTCCGGGGGACACTCCGGAAGCCGACCTGATCGCAGGAATCGATGAGGGATTGCTGGTGGACAGCGTTCTCGGCCTTGGACAGGGGAACCTCGCTTCGGGCGAGTTTTCCAACAACGTTGCGGTGGCGTTCAAGATCGAGCACGGGAAGATCGTCGGCCGCGTCAAGAACACGATGATCGCCGGGAATGCTTACACGTTGCTGAAAGATCATTTAATCGGCCTTGGGCACGAAACAGAGTTCGTGCACGGCGTCCTGTCCACCCCGATGATCGCCGTTGATCAAGTGAACATCGTGAGCGGATGACCTGAAGCACGGCAACAACTCTCACCGCGGAGGCGCGGAGAACGCTGAGACAAAAATAGTGATACTTACAAAATGCCTCCGCTGAATACCCCGCAGCTCGCTGCGGGGTTATTTATTGATCGCTTTTTCTGAGATTAAAACATCTAGATTATTGATTACTTCTCGGCATACTTCGTGCCTCTATACTGGATTCACATGTTAATATCTGTGCTGCCACTAGCAGGGCGGAGATGCTCTCACCGCGGAGGCGCAGAGAACGCTGAGACAAAAGCAGTAACAGTGAATTTTATAGTCGTATTTCCTGAGACTAAAATATCTAGCTTCTTGATCTCTTCTCTGCGTACTCCGTGTCTCTGCGGTGGCATACTGGATTTATATGTCAATTTCTGTATCGTCACAGGCAAGTTGCGCTGATTTGCCGAGGTACATCGTGAGCCTTGTGCCTGATGTTGCGCCGCATGGATTGACCTGAAGCAC
>WFSM01000069.1 GCA_015485945.1 Candidatus Bipolaricaulota bacterium
CCGATAAGGGGACGCACGTTCTTACCCGAATAGTCAAAATTATCGGCATAGCCGCCGATAATAAGGGCGTTTTACGCTTTCAGATTCCAACCGGCCTCGGAGTAATCATGCGCGCCGAATATCATGATCAATGCGATCGTGGCGGCAACTCCGATACCGACCAAAATGGTTGCTTTCCCACCGTTCATTTCATTCTCCTTTCAGCCGGAGTTAACCGGCACACGTTCAAGCTTTGCAATGACGCGGAGAAGTCGCGTCCGCGCGGCATCAGCGACCACATCAAGCCGAGAATCACCGATGGTGGCGATCATCGTCATCGGATCAGCGATCTCAACAACGCTCTTCCCGCCCTGCTCGTAGATGATCACGTTGCACGGAAGGACGAGCCCCGCCTCAAGGTTGGTGGTGAACGCCTGGTGGGAAATCGGGGGATTGCACGCCCCGATGATCGTGTACGGGCGGAACCGCACCCCAAGCTTATCACTCATAACCCGCTCGACGTCGACCTCGGTGAGGACGCCGAACCCCTCCACCATCAGTTCCTCTTTGACCTTTCCCACCGTCTCCGTGTAGGGAAGCTCGATCTCGGTTCTAAACGCGTATCCTGTTTTTTTCATTTACTTACCTCCTGAGATCTTTTTGTGTGCAGGGAGTCCTCCCCGGCCCAGAGTGCGCCGATGAGAACCATCCAATTACTATATTCAGTTCCCAGATTCGTCATGATCCCTCCTTTAATGTCTCTATCCTACCCGCCCGGGGTGGGGTTGTTGAGGAGAAGTTATGCGCTTTTTGTGAAGACGAGCTGCTAAGCTGCACCCGGCGAAGGAGCAACGCGTTTACCGCCACAATCACCGTACTCGCGGCCATGATGAGCGCTCCCCATTGCGGTTCGAGCACAAATCCGAATGAATGGAACACCCCGGCGGCGGCTGGAATCGCGATCCCGTTGTACGCTGTCGCCCATACCAGGTTCTGGCGCATCTTGCGCATTGTCGCCTGCGACAAGTGGATGAGGTGCGCCACGTCACGGGGGTCGTTCTTCACCAGGACGACGTCCGCCGATTCGATCGCCACATTCGTTCCGGCGCCGATGGCAATGCCTACGTCCGCCTTGACAAGTGCAGGCGCGTCGTTGATCCCATCTCCGACCATGGCAACAATGCGGCCGGTTTGCTGCAATTCTTCCACCTTTGCCGCTTTCTCTCCCGGCCGCACCTCGGCGAACACGAGATCGAGGTCGAGCTCACGTCCCACCCAGTCGGCAACTGGTTTGGCATCGCCGGTGAGCATCGCCACTTGGATCCCCGCCGCCTTCAGCTCCGCTACCGCTTCCCGCGACTCCTCGCGAATAAGATCGGCGAGCGCAACCGCGCCCACGATCCGTCCCGCCGTCGCCGCGAACACGACCGTCTTTCCTTCTTCTTCCAGAGCATCCAGCCGCGGATCGGTCGGGATCGCAACCCCAATCTCCGTCATTAAGGCACGGTTGCCGACGTGGGTCGTTTCCCCGTCCACTACGGCCCGCACCCCTTTCCCGGGGATCGCCTGCACCCCGGTCGCCGGCGGAAGATGAAGGCCACGTTCGTTGGCCGAGCGCACGATTCCTTGCGCAATCGTGTGTTCCGAGCCCTGCTCGATCCCAGCAATGCGGGCGAAAACCTCGTCTTCAGAAACATCCCCAAATGTGATCACCTCTGTCACTCCGAACTCCCCCCGCGTGAGGGTGCCGGTTTTGTCGAAGACCACGGTGGTAATCCGACGCGCTAACTCAACAGCGTGTGCGTTGCGCACGAGCATTCCGTTCTTCGCCCCCAGAGTGGTCGATATCGTCGTCACCACCGGAATCGCGAGCCCCAATGCATGCGGGCAGGCGATGACGAGGACAGTGATCGCCAGGGTGAGGGCGAACACAAACGGCTGATTACCGGGGAAGAACCAGAACAGGAACGTGCCCAGACCGGCGGCGACGGCGATGATCGTCAGCCAGTGGGCAGCCCGGTCAGCGAGCCGTTGGATCGGAGGTTTGGACGCCTGTGCCTCGCGCACTAACCGCACGATCTGCGCCAGCGCCGTATTTTCTCCGACCTTGAGCGCCCGCACCGTGAGCGCCCCTTCCCCGTTGATCGTCCCGCCGATCACCGTCGCGCCCGCCTGCTTAAACACGGGTTTTGATTCTCCAGTGACCATCGACTCGTTAAGCGAGCTCTCCCCTTCGACCACCTCGCCATCGGCCGGCACTTGCTCACCAGGACGGACGAGGATGAGGTCGCCAACGGAGAGCGCGCTTGTCGGAACGTCCTCCACGGTATCGCCGGTCAACCGGTGAGCGGTGTTTGGGATCAGCTTCAAGAGCTCGCGCAGGGCACCGGTCGTCCCGCGTACCGCCCGCATCTCAAGCCAGTGACCGAGGAGCAGTACCGCGACCAGGGTCGAGATCTCCCAATAGAAATCGACCGCTTGAAACGCAAACGTTGTTCCCGCTGAGAACAGATAGCCAGCGGTGACGGCAACGCTTACCAGCACCGACATATCGAGAACCCCGCGCTTGATCGCCTTCACTGCCCCGGTGTAGAACGGCCACGTTCCGTAGATCGTTATTAAGGTAGCGAGCGTAAACAGCAGGTAACGCGCGCCGGCGAACGACAACCTGAACCCGAGCCAACTCTGCACCGTCGGTGACAGGGCAAGTACGGGCAGTGTGAGTATCGCTACAAAGA
>WFSM01000070.1 GCA_015485945.1 Candidatus Bipolaricaulota bacterium
GCCGAGGTGCTCTCGGATGTGGATGAGCTGATTGAGGCGCTGGACAAGCTTATCGCCAAGAAGCGGGCCATCAAGCAGGCCGCCATGCAGCAACTCCTCACTGGCAAAACCCGCCTGCCGGGGTTCAGCGGAAAGTGGGAGACTAAGCGGTTGGGGGAGATTGGGGAAACGTTCGGAGGTCTGTCAGGAAAAACGAAAGCAGACTTTGGGCATGGTGCAGCTAGGTATATCCCGTTCATGAACGTTATTTACAACACGGTAATTGATCCAACTGATTTGGAATCCGTTGACATCCGCCCAGGCGAATCTCAAAACCAGGTGCAAAAGGGGGATTTGTTTTTTAACGGCTCATCCGAGACTCCGGAAGAAGTTGGTATGTGCGCTGTTCTGCTTGAAGAATTGAGCAATACGTTCTTAAACAGCTTCTGTTTTGGCTTCAGATTGAGAAATTACAACGATGCATTGGGCCTGTATCTTGCTTATTATGTCAGAAGTATCGAAGGCAGAAAACTGCTATATTCGTTAGCCCAGGGCGCTACACGCTACAATCTTTCAAAAGCAAATTTCTTACAGCTCCAGATGCCACTGCCTACCATTGCTGAACAGCGTGCCATCGCTACCGTCCTCTCCGACATGGACGCCGCGATCGAGGCGCTGGAGAAGCGGCGGGACAAGATAGAGCAGATCAAGCAGGGAATGATGCAAGTGCTATTGACAGGGCGCGTACGGTTAACGGGTACAGAAACATACCAAACTGGCGATTCATAGCGGAGGACGAAAATGCTCACTAAATTGGTAGTTCGTAATTTCAAGAGATTCGAGCAAGTTGAGCTTGAACTGGGCAGTGCGGTTGTCTTCGTTGGTCCTAATAACGCAGGCAAGACCGCTGCTCTGCAAGCCCTCGCACTGTGGGATATCGGTGTCAAGCGCTGGGTGGAAAAACGTGGGATTGGTAACACAAACGTACCGAAGAGACGCCCTGGTGTGACGATCAACCGGCGCGACCTGATCGCCATCCCGGTGCCAAATGCCAATCTCCTGTGGCGTAACCTTCACGTACGGGATGTGCAGCGTGTGGACGGCAAGCCCCGCACCCAAAACGTCCGCATTGATGTAATAGTGGAAGGTATCACTCAGGATCGTGCCTGGGCATGTGGTATGGAATTTGATTACGCCAATGAAGAATCGCTTTACTGCCGGCCTCTACGTTTGACGGGAGGTTCCAACCCGGATCGTATGCCGGTATCCAGAGAGGCCGCTCAGGTGCAAGTTGCTTACCTTCCCCCGATGTCCGGTCTTGCTGCCAATGAAACCCGTCTCGACCCCGGTGCCATAAGCGTCCGCATCGGTGAGGGACGTACTGCTGAAGTGTTGCGAAACTTGTGTTACCGATTGGTACAGGGAGACGGCGGTGAGAACTGGCGCAGATTACAGGTTCACATTCGTGAGCTCTTTGGGATAACGCTAGAGGATCCGATATACATCGCGGAACGCGGAGAGATCACGATGACATACCGCGATCTCTCCGATGTCCGTTTAGACCTTTCTTCTTCTGGACGAGGTTTACAACAAGTTCTACTACTGTTAGCCTATTTGTATGCTCATCCTGGGGCCGTACTTCTGCTGGATGAACCGGATGCTCATCTAGAAATCTTGCGGCAGCGCCAGATATACCACTTATTGACCGAGGTGGCTCAAAAGCAAAATGGTCAGATTATTGCAGCCAGTCACTCAGAAGTAGTGCTGAACGAGGCCGCTGACAGGGACATAGTTATCGCTTTTGTGGGCAAACCCCACCGCATCGATGACCGGGGCAGCCAACTCCTCAAGTCCCTCCGGGAAATAGGCTATGACCAATACTACCAGGCTGAACAAACCGGGTGGGTACTCTATCTAGAAGGTTCTACCGATCTGGCAATCCTTAGAGCCCTGGCTAATACTCTGGATCATCCAGCGGCTGGCTATCTGGAACGGCCTTTCATCCACTATGTGGCTAACCAACCCACCAGAGCACGACATCATTTTTACGGCTTACGAGAAGCACAACCAAACTTAGTCGGCGTTGCTATCTTTGACCGCATAGAACAAGCATTACAGGCTGATGCATCACTGTGTGAAATGATGTGGCAGCGACGGGAGATTGAGAACTACATCTGCACCCCCGAGGTTTTGAAAGCTTATGCTGAGGCTGTGACAGAAGAAGAGGTAGGCGGCCCTTTATTTGCTCACAAAGAACGTGAGAGACGTCGGAAGGTAATGGAGGCATGTATCCAAGACCTAGTCCCCCCGGTTGCCCTGCGTGACTATAACGACCGTTGGTGGCGAGAGGTGAAAGCAAGCGATGATTTCTTGGACCGTCTCTTCGAACTGTATTTTCAAAGGCTTAACCTTCCTAATTTAATGCGCAAGACAGACTATCACCTCCTTGCCAGATTGGTGCCCAAAGAGCTGATAGATGAGGAAGTGAAAGAAAAGCTGGATTCCATCGTCAATGTAGCCAAATCAGCTCAGCGGTTGCAGGAGAATATCCCATGACTACCGTTGGCCAGCGTGAAATTCAGACCCAGCAGTTTTTGACCAGCCGCATCCGGTTGGTCAAACCCAAACCCGCGGGGACTTCTCCGGCAGTCGAGGTGGGGTTGTGAGATGAGAGAGCACCAGAACGTCGAATGGAAGCCCTCCTGGCGCGACGAATGGCTGAAGTGGATTTGTGCCTTTGCCAACGCTGAAGGGGGCGTACTGGTGATCGGACGCGACGACGACGGCAATCCGCTCGGCGTTCCCAATGCCCGTCGTTTGCTGGAGGAGATCCCGAACAAGGTGCGCGATCTCCTTGGCATCATGGTCGACGTGAACTTAGTCGAAGAGGCCGGTAGAGAATTGATCGAGATCGAGGTAGACGCTCACCCGCATCCCGTCAGCTACAAGGGTGAATATTACTACCGCAGTGGCAGCACCACACAACCCTTGAAGGGCGCGGCACTGAATCACTTCCTACTGCGCAAGGTGGGACGGCATTGGGACGGCGTGTCGTTGCCAGGAGTTACAGTTACTGATCTGGACAAGTCCTCAATAGACCGCTTCCGCAAGCGGGCGGTACGCAGCAAACGTTTGGGTCCGGAGGTATCGGAGGAGCACGATGCGGCACTGATCGAGCGGCTACGGCTCGTCGAGGGCGGCATGCTCAAGCGGGCGGCGGTACTGCTCTTTCATCCCGATCCAGAACGGTTTATCACCGGCGCTTTCATCAAGATCGGTTTCTTCCGCAGCGATGCTGACTTGCTCTATCACGACGAGGTGCACGGCGACCTTTTTGCTCAGGTAGACGGGACGATGAATCTGCTGTTGACCAAGTATCTGAAGGCTATGATCTCCTACGAGGGGTTGCAGCGCGTGGAAACCTACCCGGTTCCGGAAGAGGCGCTGCGCGAAGCCCTGCTCAATGCCGTGGCCCACAAAGATTACGCCGACGGCGCACCGATCCAAATCAGCGTTTATGACGATCGGATCATGATCTGGAATAGCGCTCACCTGCCCGAAGGATGGGGGGTGGAACAGCTTATAGCCAAGCATTCTTCCCGACCGTTTAATCCCGATATCGCCAATGCCTTTTTCCGTTGCGGTCTGATCGAGGCATGGGGACGAGGCATCGAGAAGATGCGGAGTGCATGCCGGGCGCATGGCATCCCGAAGCCGGTTTTTCGCTTCGACGGTGGGGGATTGTGGACCATGTTCGAATTTGCTAAGGCGGTAGAGGAAGGCACTACCCGGAAAACTACCCGGAAAACTACCCAGAAAACTACCCAGAGAATACTCTCGATCCTGAAAGCCCACCCCACAGCAAGCAGGAAAGAGATCGCCGTAAGGCTCGGGGACATTACTGAAGATGGTGTCAAATATCATCTGGATAAAATGAAGAAGGATGGCCTGATTAGGCGTGTTGGACCGCCCAAGGGAGGACACTGGGAGGTACTGGAGGAGGAACGGTCGTGACTAAGGTCGGCGAAAGAGAGCGCAAGACACAGCAACGGGTGATCGACTTCTTCCGGCTGGGGCTTGAATATCGCTACCTGGGAAACTGGGAGCGTCGGGGCGGCAACAGCAACGTTGAACCGGAGATCCTCCGCGCTTGGCTCAAGAAACAAGGCTGGACGGATAAAATCGTCGAGAAGGTTTTGCGCAAACTGGACAGAGCTAAAACAATCGTCGGCGGGAGCAAGAACCTGTACGACGCCAATCGTGAGGTATACAGCCTGCTGCGCTACGGGGTTAAGGTCCAACCGGATGTGGGAGAACAGCACGTCACTGTTTGGCTAATCGATTGGGAACATCCGGAAAACAACGACTTCGCCGTCGCCGAGGAGGTCACCGTCTACGGCAGGAACACCAAGCGGCCGGATGTCGTGCTCTATGTAAATGGGATCGCGCTGGTTGTGTTAGAGCTGAAACGGTCCATCGTCTCCGTCACCGAGGGAATCCGCCAGAACCTGGACAATCAGCGGCCGGAGTTCATCCAGGACTTCTTCACCACCGTTCAGTTGATCATGGCGGGCAATGAGACCGAGGGACTTCGCTACGGGGTAATCGGAACCGCCGAAAAGTACTACATGGAGTGGAAGGAACAAAGTGACATCGAAGATCCACTCCGTCGCGGACTGTACCAATTGTGTCGCAAGGAGCGCCTGCTCGAACTGGTACACGATTTCATCGTGTTCGATGCCGGAGCAAAGAAGATCAGCCGCCATAACCAGTACTTCGGCGTACGTGCGGCGCAGGAATACGTGCACCGCCATGAGGGTGGCGTCATCTGGCACACCCAGGGAAGCGGCAAAAGCTTAACCATGGTATGGCTGGCGAAGTGGATCCGCGAAAACGTAGAGAACGCCCGTGTGTTGATCATCACTGATCGCGTCGAATTAGACGAACAGATTGAGAAGGTGTTCAACGGAGTTAAAGAGAATATCTACCGCACGCGCAACGGCGCGGATCTGATGGAAACGTTGAACAAAAACGAGGAATCGCTGATCTGTTCGCTGGTGCACAAGTTCGGCAGCGCTCAGGAAGGCGACGTGGACGCCTACGTGCAGGATATCGAGCAGCACCGGCCGCGCGACTTTCAACCCAAGGGGCAAATCTTCGTCTTCGTGGATGAGTGCCATCGTACCCAGTCGGGCAAACTGCACGCCGCGATGAAGTCTCTCTTGCCCGATGCCGTACTGATCGGGTTCACCGGCACACCTCTGCTCAAGAGCGACAAACGCAAGAGCGTCGAGGTCTTTGGCCCCTACATCCACACCTACAAGTACGACGAGGCCGTGCGCGACGGGGTGGTGCTCGATCTGCGCTATGAGGCACGCGATATCGACCAGGAGATTACATCACAGGAACGGATCGATCAGTGGTTCGACGCCAAGACACGTGGCCTGAACGATTATGCCAAGGCGCAACTCAAGAAACGGTGGGGAAGGCTAAAGGAGGTGCTCAGTGCCAAGAACCGGCTGGATAAGATCGTGGCCGATATCTTGCTTGATATGGAAACCCGTCCGCGTTTGATGGACGGACACGGCAATGCCCTCCTGGTCTCCGACAGCATCTACAACGCCTGCCGGTTCTACGAGATGTTCCAGCGGACCGATCTGGCGGGCAAGTGCGCCATCGTCACCTCCTACCGTCCCGACGTCGCAGCGATAAAAGGGGAGACAACCGGCGAGGGCGAAACCGAAGAATTGCTCAAATACAGCGCCTATCGCCGCATGCTGGCCAAATACTTCGATGAGCCAGAAGAGGTAGCGACCAACAAGGTGGACAAGTTCGAGAAGGAAGTAAAGGAGCGGTTCATCAACGAACCCGGCCAGATGAAACTACTCATTGTGGTTGATAAGCTGCTTACCGGGTTCGATGCCCCGCCCGCGACGTATCTCTACATCGATAAACCGATGCATGACCACGGCCTGTTCCAGGCCATCTGCCGGGTCAACCGCCTGCATACCGAGGATAAGGAATACGGCTACATCATCGATTACCGTGATTCGTTCAACGCCCTTGAGAAGTCGATCAAGGACTACACCGGCGGGGCGTTCGAAGGCTACGATCGCGCAGACGTGGAAGGCTTGCTTAAGGATCGCCTGGAGCAGGCGCGGGAACGGTTGGAGGAAGCACGCGAGGCTGTCAAGGCGCTGTGCGAACCGGTTGAACCTCCGCGTGACACCGCCGCCTACATCCGCCATTTCTGCGCTCAGGACAGCGCTGACGAGGAGAAGTTAAAGGATAACGAGACTCGCCGCGTGAAGCTCTACAATCTGGCCAACGCGCTGGCGCGCGCCTACGCCAATCTGGCCAATGAGATGACCCAAGCTGGTTATTCCGAGGAGGAGGCGCGGAAGATAAAAGCAGAGGTTGTGCACTACGCGAGCGTACGTGACGAGGTGAAACTAGCGAGCGGTGATTATATCGACCTCAAGAGGTACGAGCCCGCTATGCGCCTCCTGTTGGATACCTATATTCACGCCGAAGACAGTAAGAAGATCTCGGCGTTCGATGACATGAGCCTGGTGGAAATACTCGCCCAAAACGGCACGGAAGGATTACAAAAAGTGCTGCCGGAAGGCGTTCGCTCGGACCGGGAAGCATTGGCTGAGACGATTGAAAACAACGTTCGCCGGGTAATCAGTGAGCGGATGGTTGTCAACCCGGAGTACTACCGCAAGATGTCCGAGTTGTTGGATATTCTCATCAAGGCGCGTAAACAACAAGCCGAGGATTACAAAGACTATCTGAGAAAGATCGAAGACCTGGCGCGTAAGGTGATGGATCCGGGATCGCAAGGCGATTACCCGCCGACGATTCGGACCAACGCACTGCGCGCGCTGTACGATAATTTAGTGACACCCCCGTTATCTGCTGATAAGGCGGAAACAACGCAGGAACCGGCACCACCGTACGACACTAACCGCGAAGATTTGGCGTCTCGCCTGGATGAGGCTATTCGTGCGGCGAAAAAGGACGGATGGCGCAGTAACAAGTTCAAACAGCGTCTGGTACGTAACGCCATTAAACACGTTCTCGGCGATGACGATGAGCTCGTGGACCAGATTTTCGAGATTGTCAAGAACCAGCATGAGTACTGATCGCCGCATGATCGACGTCAACGGCGTACCAGTGGAAGTGGTGCGCAAGGACATCAAAAATCTGTACCTGGCGGTCTATCCACCACACGGACGCGTGCGCGTTTCGGCACCGCGGTGGTTCAGTGACGACGCAATACGCACCGCAGTCGTCTCCCGATTGGGATGGATTCGGCGCAAACGAGCAGCGCTCGCGGCGCAATGGCGCCAGTCCCACCGTGACTTTGTCACTGGTGAAAGTCACTACGTCTGGGGAAAGCGTTATCGGCTGGATGTCAGCGAGCATAATGCGCCCCCGTCGGTTCGTATCCGCAACAACGAGTGGTTGGAGATGCGTGTTCGACCGGGAACGCCGCGGGAGAAGCGCGAGACCATCATCCAGGAGTGGTATCGTGATCTGCTGCGGGCACGGATTCCCGAGTTGATCGCCAAATGGACGCCGGTAATCGGTGTTGATGTGGGCGAATGTCGCATCAAAAAGATGAAGACCCGGTGGGGAACATGCAACATCACAGCGCGGCGCATTTGGCTCAATCTAGAGCTGGTGAAAAAGCCGCCCATGTGCGTTGAGTACGTGCTCGTCCATGAGATGGCGCACCTGTTGGAACGCCGCCACAATGAGCGGTTCCGCGCGTACATGGACCAATTCCTGCCACACTGGCGGCATTACCGCGATGAACTCAACCATTTCCCCCTGGCACACGAGGATTGGCATTATTGAGCTGATCTACAGCTCGAGCCCCATCTTGAGGTACTCCACCCGCTTCTTGAACCCAAACGATTCCACCGCGGCAGCGACCGCTGGCATCCACCGCGACACGCCGATCTCAACCCGTAGATGTGGACTTGCAGAGACTGCCTTGTGGAGCATCAGCCCGACGAGGGGGGCGGCGAGTTGGGGGTGAGCGGGATCGAGACGGACGGCGATGCTGTTGACCCCCGTGCCCCGCACTACAGCCGAATACCCGCACCGAGCGACGACTTCGTTCGTTTTGGTCGCACGGATTACGAACGCCTCTTCCTTAGTGTGCTGGGCGAGGTTGATGACGGGAACAAGCATGAGGAGCGGTAACGGCTTCCGGAACCGCCCTTCCTCAACTGGCTCATACCGTCGCGTCTCCTCGGGAACGATGCGTGCTTCAAGTTCAAACCGCGTTTTCCAATCTCCCCGGGCAAGCTTAGAAATGGTATATCCGGATGGAAGTGGCGGGACAGTAGAAAGAGTGGGCGCGGTTACCGTGTAGTCAACGCTCGCGTCGTACACCTCGAACCCCAAGCTTTCGTACAGACGCTGCGCCGGCGTATTACCGTTGATAACTCCAAGCCACGTCTTCGTCGCTCCACGGTCCCGCAGCAGTTGAAGCGCTTTCTCCAACGCCGCCCGCGCGATCCCGCGCCGGCGATATCCGGGAAGAACGCCGACGGTTCCCACAACCCACGCATTCGTTGTCCCATGCCGCTGGATGATTGTCACGCCGACGATCTTGCCGTCTTCGATCGCGACGTAGCCGCGAAACAGATCGCGCAACGACGGAGAAATAAAC
>WFSM01000071.1 GCA_015485945.1 Candidatus Bipolaricaulota bacterium
AAGCTTTTTCGCCAACTGTTCAATCGGTTGCTCGTTCATGTAAGTGTTAGGGCGGGAGGATTCGAACCTCCGATCACGGCTCCAAAGGCCGTTGCCTTACCGCTTGGCTACGCCCTAAATGGTCACATCCTCTGTTGGAATCTGTTTCAGTGGGGACGGGGTATCACCGTTATTCCCGACCACGTCCCGATACGCACGCAGGATAACATCTTCCATCTTCAAGCGAAAGTCGTTGTCAATCGGGTGAGCGGTATCGCGGAACTCGCCGTTCTTCGTTTCCTGGCTCGGCATGGCGACGAACAGGTTTTCCTTTCCTTGAATGATCTTAACGGAATGAACGATGAACACGTCGTCGAACACCACCGAGCAAAACGCCTTCAGGTTTCCCTCACTGTGCATCGGTCTGATCTCTACCTTCGTTATCTCCACCCGTATGACCTCATCATCGTGATGTAAAAGACGTCGACCATGTTACCGAAAACCAGGTACCCGTTCAACGATCAAAGTTCCTCTTTTAGCTGAAACAGAAGTTCGAGCGCGGCCAGCGGGGTAAGTGTGTTGGGATCCACCTTACGCAGTCGTTTCATCACTGGGTGATCCTCGGGGCCGAACAGCGACACGGGTTGGGCGTCGGAGCCGGTGTGTTCCGGATGTGGTCCCCGCGGGGCATGCGCGAGAAACTCGGCAAGGACTGCCTCTGCCTGTGCGGTGACGCGATCGGGGAGGCCGGCGAGGCGGGCGACGTGCACCCCATAGCTTCCCGCAGCGACGCCGGGTTCGACGCGATGGAGGAATACTACCTCCTTACCCACTTCCTGCACCGCGACGTGGAGATTTGTCACGGTGGGAAGCTCGTCAGCGAGGCGGGTGAGCTCCTGATAGTGGGTGGCAAACAGTGTCTTGGCGCGGATGTGGGTGGCGAGTTCCTTGGCCACCGCCCACGCGATCGACAGCCCATCATAGGTGCTCGTGCCACGTCCCATTTCATCGAGGATGACTAGGCTGGCAGCGGTGGCGCGGTTGAGAATCGTTGCCGTCTCGAGCATTTCCATCATGAACGTGCTGATCCCGGATACGAGCATGTCGCTTGCCCCAACGCGGGCGAAGATGCGGTCGAGGAGCGGGAGTTCCGCGTCCGTCGCTGGGACGAACGATCCGATCTGCGCCATCAGGCAGATCAATGCCGCCTGACGCAGGTATACCGATTTTCCCGACATGTTCGGCCCGGTGATGATCGCGACATCGGTTCCCTCCGAGAGCGCGAGGTCGTTGGGGACGAATTCTTCGACCAGCTCGACGACGGGATGGCGTCCCGCTTTGATCGCGAGTGTGTGCCGGTCGGTGAACCGCGGCCGCACGTACCGGTTCCGCCGTGCCACCACCGCCAGCGACAGCAGAAAGTCGAGCTTGGCAACGGCGTGCGCGGCCCGCTGCAGCAACGGGATCTCAGCGCGCATCCGATCGAGTGCCTGCGTGAACAGTTCGAGTTCGAGCGCCACCGCCCGCTCCTGCGCGAGAGCGATCCGCTGTTCGTATCCCTTGAGCTCGTCTATGATGAACCGCTCCGCGTTGGCCAGCGTTTGGCGGCGGTGATAGTCGGGCGGCACCTGGGAGAGGTGTGTCTTCGTCACCTCGATGTAATACCCAAACACGCGGTTGTACCCCACCTTGAGGGACGAGATCCCAGTGCGGGCCCGTTCTTTCTGCTCCAACGCGGCGATCTGGGCCCGAATTGCCCTGATCTCCTCGTGAAGCCGATCGAGCGACTCGTCGAACCCGGGCCGGATCAGCCCGCCGTCACGGGCGTCAGCCGGGGGTTGATCTACGAGCATGCCGGAAACAGCGGCCTGTAACGCAGTGATGCCGGGGTCGGACAGGTCGTGAGCGATCGCGGCGAGGAGTGGGGGGAGAGTGCCGATCGCGGTGAGCGTCCGTGCCACCGCCGGCAGCTGATCGAGGCTCTTTTCGAGGAGAAGGAGGTTGAGCGGCCCCATCCGTCCTGCTCCGAGCTTGCCAGTGAGGCGTTCGAGATCATGCATGTTCGCCAGTGCAGCAGTGAGTGTCTGCTGAACGATCTCATCCGCGGCCAGCGTCGCCACCGCGTCGAGCCGGGCCTCAATTTTGTCCCGATCAAGCAGTGGAGCGAGGATCGCCCGGCGCAGGTAACGGCGTCCCATGCCGGTAGCGGTCTTGTCGAGCACGTGAAGGAGCGTCCCCCGGTCTTCTCCCTCCCGCAGCGGCTTGACCAGTTCGAGGTTGCGCATCGTGAATGGGTCGATGTCCATCCGTGTCGCCAGGTTGTACGGACGCAGCCGTTGGATGTGGGCGACGAGCCCCTTTTGCGTCTCCTCGACATAGGCGAGCACCGCTCCGGCGGCGCACAGCGCCGGCTCGGGGAGGCCGAACTGTCCGTCGGGAACGCGGCGGGGGTCGAATTGCTGTTTGGGTAGGATGGTGACCGCGCCCGGCACGAGTCCGGCGAACTCGTCGTTCAACTCTGAGGTGAGGAGGATCTCGCTCGGGGCGAGGCGAGCGAGTTCTCCAGTCAGGGTGTCCTGATCCGCGGCCGCGGTGGCAGTGAACTCGCCGGTGGACAGGTCGAGGGCAGCAAGGCCAAACCCGCTCCCGTCCCGATACACTGCGCACAAATAGTTATTCTGCCCCGCGTCGAGCACGCCGTCGTCGAGCGCTGTGCCCGGGGTGACGACCCGCACCACTTCCCGCTTCACGAGCCCGGTCGCCTTGGCGGGATCCTCCATCTGGCGGCAGATCGCTACTTTATACCCGCGCTTCAACAGCGCGTTCACGTAGGATTCACCGCGGCGGATCGGAACCCCGGCCATTGGATTGCCGTTGCGCGAAGTGAGCACGACATCGAGCTCGCGGGCAAGCGTCTCCGCATCTTCGAAGAATGCCTCGTAAAAATCCCCGAGATGAAAGAACAGAATCGCGTCGGGATGGGCGGCCTTCAGCCGCAGATACTGCTCCATCATCGGAGTGTTAGTGGCCATTTTTCCCCCCGCGCGCTATTCTCCCGCTCCCACCTTCAATTTTGCCGCCCAGTTTGGAAATCGATCCACAATCTCTCCCGGGATTGCCACCGGCACCCGATCGCCAGGAGCCAGATCGGATATCGGCTTTGCGGTTTCGCCCCGGGGTGGGTTGACAAGCCCAATCGCGGTCCCGGGTGCGAGCCCGCGTTTTTCCACCAGTGCCAGTCCCACCTGGCGGGATCCCAACGACACACAGCTTGTTACGCGGCCGAGATAGCCTCCGTTTTTATCCACCACCGCCGCGTCGCCACGCACCGGGCGGGCGCCGGAAGCGGTCACGACGAATCGCACGAGTTGCCGCGTCCAGTGTTCGTAAAATTCCACACATTGGTCTCGGCCGATGAAGAACGGCTTGTGCAGCTTGACGTACGGCCCGAATCCAGCCTCGAACGGGTTGATGCGATAATGACCGGCGAGCTCATGCCCATACAGCGGCAACCCCGCCTCGGTACGGGTGGAATCGCGTGCCGCCAAGCCGCACGGGACGATTCCCAAATCGTGTCCCACGGACAGAAGCTTGTCCCACAGCCATACGGCACCGGCACCAGCGACGTAAATCTCGTAGCCGAATTCCTCGCCGGTGTACCCGGTGCGGGCGACGATCAGATGATGGCCGTCGGCATCGACCTCACAGAACTCAGTGCGATTGAGGGCCGCGACTGCCAGCTGTGCATTGTGGTCGAGAACGCGGGCAAGAATCGCCGTACTGTTCGGTCCCTGCAGCGCGATGTCGACCTTGCCTTCCGCCTGTTTTAGGTTACGCAGCGTAACCGTGGGAATGCGACGTGCCGGGAACTTGCGGTCGATCAGGTAGCGGCCGGCGTTCACCCCGGAAAGCCATGCCCAGTCCTTATCCTCGTTGGCGGCGTTGACGACCACGAGGTAGTTGTCCGCTCCGCGGCGGTACACCATGATGTCGTCGAGCACGTTGCCGT
>WFSM01000072.1 GCA_015485945.1 Candidatus Bipolaricaulota bacterium
CTGACTTCCCCGTGCCCGGCAAGGAGATCATCCCAACTTTTAACTGACGTTGTATCCGGGCAGCGGGCAAACGACGGCACGAGCGCGAGATAGATGCGGTCAAATGTCTTGCCGGTGATAAATTCACGTGCCGCCGCGAGGCTGTCAGCAGTGTTGAACGGAAGCCACAACGCGGGAATACCGGTGTGCACGTTAGTGTACGGGTTTTGGTAATTGAAACAGTCAAACATGATCTCCCGGGGTCGCGCGCCGGCGGCGAGGTAGGCATGGTACGCGAGAACCCCGTAATCCTGCGGATGCGGCAGCCTGATATCGATTACTTCAATCCCATGGGCACAGGCGAATGTCCGCACGGCCGCGGCGAACTCCACCGGGCATCCCCACTCCGACTCCGGCCGCTCCTGCACCGGCAGGTCCATCCGCCATCGGGCGAGGTACTCCGCCGGCGATACCGCCCCCAGCCCTCCCACCTGCAGGTATGATCGGTTTCCGACCACGTACTGCGGCCACGGGTAATCGGGATCGATGAGAATGAGCGTGCCGCCGGGAGCGAGATTATCACGGATGAACCGCTGGTAGGCCGCCGGCAGCGTCACCAACTTGACGCGGATGAAGTTCGCGTATTTCACAAGCGCGCGGTCATGGACGGGATCGTAGTGATCGATCACCTCGATCGTATCCGCCCCCGGGGCGGCAAGAATCCGGTTCGCTAATCGCGTTCCGATCGCCGCGTACGCATTGATGTCGTCGGGATCAATCGGATGGTGATGGATCACCAGATCGAACGACGTCGTGAGGAACGGAGCCCCCAGCAACGCGGCGAGGTGGGCGGCACCGCCGTTGGGCGCGCCGATCACAATCGCGTCGTATTGGCGCGTTGGGTACTGGGAGACGCACCACTCCGGGAGGGATGCAGCGGTAAAATGATCCAACGCACGCGGCGAGCTCCCGAGAGAAATCGACATCCCCCATTCGATCCCGGCAATGCGGATCTGCGGCGGGAAGAAGTGAAGAACCCACGAGAAGATCTCGCTTCCCGGTGGGTAGCACTCAAGGATGCCATTGCCATGCCCGGTGAGCGCCGTCGCCACCTCGCGCACAACCCGCGTCCCCGAATCGAAGCAGGCGGGAGTGATCCCTCCCCCAAATACGGGCACACTGCCACCGACGATCCCGAGCACCAGCGCTCCCAGGAGCATCGTCTGCGCCGTCATTACCCGCCGTCACCCCGTGGGCGCGCCGTACAGCTTCTGCAGAATCGGCGCTAACCGCTGGGGAAAGTCGGTATAGATCCCGGTTACTCCCGGCATCGTCGCGAAGTACCGCAGTTGCTCAGGATCATCGTACGTCCACACGTACACCCCGAACCCGTGCGCGCTCAACTCCGCCGCGATCTTAGGAGTGATCGCGATTACACTCGGCTCGTAGCCGTCCGCGCCGAGCTTCTCCAGGTACCCGACAGGATCCGCCGGCGGCAGGATGACCAGCGCTGCGGTGGGAATATGGGGATCGAGCTTTTTCACCTGCACCAGGATGCGGTGGTCAAACGACGACACCATCACCCAATCCACCATCCCGGTCGCGTGAATCAACGGCACCAGCTTTGCTGCGATCTGCGCCGGTGTGAGATAATCCATCGGCTTGACTTCGATATCCATCCGCCAATGGTGCGCCTTGGTGAATTCGAGCGCCTCCTTCAGGGTCGGGACCTTCACGCCGACGTACGCGCGTTGATCGGCCGGGGACACGTTCCCCGCCTTGATCTGCCCGAACGGATCGGTCTTTACAAACCATGACCCGGCATCGAGCCGTTCGATCTCCTCGAGGGTGAAGTCCTTGACCAGCCACGGTGCCCGATCGGGAAAGACCTGCTTGACGTTCGTCGTACGGGTCAGCGTTTTATCGTGCATCAGGATGAACACGCCGTCCTTGGTGATGCGGGTGTCGATCCCCCACAGGTCCGCCCCGGCCTGAAGCGCCTTTTCACCGGCGATAATCGTGTTCTGCGGCGCAATCGACGCCGCCCCGGCGTGGGCGATGTTGAGCACCGGCCGTGGCCGTGTCGCCCCGCGGGAGAAGATGTTCTCGGGCGCAGCGGCATTGACCGTCACGGCGAGAACTACCAAGCTCAACAGAAATAAAACCGCTAATCTTCGTGACATATTACCTCATCCCCTTCGTAGGCAGGATACCTGAACTGTGCTCGCAAGTGGACATCCTCCCATTTCACCATCAGATTCAGGTCATCAGCTACTGGTGAGCAGTCGCGGTTTCTAATTGCAACAGGATCTTTGCTTCCTTCTTCGCCTCGCGGTTCCAGAATGGCCATTTCCCAATCGGCGCTGCGAGAACATAGTTAACCTGGTGGTTGATCAAGTCCGCATCGCGGATTCCGTTCACCTTGCCGAGCATGTCGTAGGTGAACCCCCAGTACTGCGCGTACACAACGCGGTTTTCCAAGTAATCCGGCGCCAGCGACACCGCTCGCTTGAGCAGCGCTTCGCCCTTATCGGGATCACCGCCGAGGAACACCGGCAGGGTGACGAGCATCGCCCCCAGTGCGTTATCAAAGCTGGCGCCCCAGTACGTCTCATCAATCTTGATACCGCGCTCGTACAGGGCCTTCACCTTAGCTGCATCCACCAGCCCCTGGAGGGGATCGTAGTGAAACAATGCTCCCCAGTTGTTCGCTGTCCACAACAGGGCGGCGGGATCGGTAATGTGGCTGACGGCGCTCGCAAAATTATCCTTCTCCAGCCGGGCGAACGCGGGATTGAGCCGCAAACTGCGCAGGCCGTAGCCTTCCCCCTTTGCGAACAGCTCCTTGTCGGTCGCAGTATCCCCGGGGCTGAACGTGGTAAGCTCGTAGTAACACTGGGCAAGGCGGTCGAGCACGTACGCCTGTGACTGGGTGGGGATCACGGGCAGGCTCTGTTCGTAGTATGCAATCGCCGCCCGCATCTCGTCAGGGATGAATCGCTGCGCAAACGCCGTATCCGCTCGAGCGATGAGACCTCCTGGCGATGAAGAGGTGGCGAGCACCGCCGGCGTTACCCCCGCCAGACATGTAATCACTATAGCCACAAGCAACAATCTATCGATCCATGGGATATGCATACTGTATTTTTATCACGTGCCCGGTGCGATTAGCAAGTCGGGGGGGGGGCGGATGCAAGCGCGGACGGGTTATCGAGCACTTCTAGGTTACGGCAGGATCCGGTGGAAGACCCATATCAGTCTCCCGAAGTTGACACCCGAGAAATTGACTGTCAAAGCAACACGGTGAGTACCGGGCATGTGTGTCCCAGTAACATACGCATAGTCAAAACTGAACCCCTGCACATCGAGCCCCAACCCGAACGTCAGTGCGATCCCGCCGGGCCGGTTGTACGCCCCACCACGCAGGGCGAACATCGGCACCGGCTTATATTCCATCCCGAAGTGGACGACTCCCGCTGAAGTGGCATCAAGCGCTACGGTAACGATATGAACCAGCGTGGTGATGCCGCCAATGCGGACATCGACCCCCAGAGAATCGGAGTGGTTGGCGTAATGCACCGTTCCGAACAGGTTGGATACGCTTACCCCAAGCGCGCTATCGGTCATCACGAGCGGACCAAAGCCGAAATCGGGAAGCCGCATGCGGTAGGCAAGATCAACAGCAAATCCGGATCCGCTCGCCGGTCCGTCAGTTACGGTCAGATACTTGAGCCGCCCGCCGACCGAAAACGCAATCGGCAGCCGGGGAATAAACGGGATGCCCTGCGGCGACAGGCCAAACCCCAGCACAACCGCGGTGTTACCGTATGTAAGCATCTTCGTTTTTTTGCCGGACGAGTCATATCCTTGAATGCCACCCGAGCTGAGTGTGAACACCCCGAGCCCCCAATTAGGCAGAGTAAGATCGAAGGCGCCGTAGTTCAGTAGTCCCGGCTGCATTGTGTAGAACGAATTCATCGCAATCCCGGTCAACGACGTCAGCCCAGCGGGGTTGTTGTACAACGTCTCGGCCCCACTCACGCTGGCGACGCCGGCTCCGCCCATCCCGATCGTACGCACCCCGGGCACGATGTCCAGCACCGACAGAGCGGGTGCGGGTGCCCCCGCCAGCGCCACGCTCACCAGCCCAATAACGAGCACGCTGAATATGATTATCGTTTTCACAGTCATTCCCCCTTACCGTTGGATCAATAGCTTGAATATCGCTGAGTGGATTTCCTTCCCCGTCGCATCCTTGGCTGTTATCATGTAAAAGTAAAGCCCATTGGGTAGCGTATTTCCGGCGGTTGTAGTGAGATCCCAGCTGTAGGTGGACGCACCTGCAGTGAGGGCATGCTCGTACACCAAATTGCCGGCGATGTCATACACGTAGATCGTCGGTGCGGTTGTTCCGGTCAGCAGGGTGTAGGAAATCGTCGCCCGCGTCGCTGCGGGGTTAGGATAGGCGTAAGTAGGAATGTCAACCCCACTTGGCAGCACAAGCACTTGATGCGTTACGGATGAAGTTTTCTCATCACTGGACGTCACCGTCAGCTTAACTTGGTAGGTACCGGGCTGGCTGTACGTATGCGAGGGGGTTTGCTCAGTCGAGCTTCCACCATCGCCGAAGTCCCAACTCCATGCGGTTATTTTTGCATTGCCACTAATGGTTGATGTATCGGTAAACGTGATAGCTTCATTTACATGCGGCAAACTCGGTGAGTAAATAAAATCAGCTGTAGGCGTAGGAACCCACCCAGCAGCTGGAGCAGTCACTTTTATCTGATGGGTTACCGTTCCCGTTTTACCGTTATCAGCTGTCACTGTCAGCGTAACCTGGTAGGTACCGGCCTGGCTATACGTATGGGTAGGGTTATGCTTAATCGAGCTTTCACCATCCCCGAAGTCCCAACTCCATTTGGTTATTTTTGCATCACCGCCAATGGTTGATGTATCGGTAAACTGGATAAGTTCATCAGCGTGTGGCGAACTCGGCGAATAGGTAAACTCAGCAGTAGGAGTAGGGACCACCACTGTAATTGTGTGGGTAACTTTGCTCGTTTGATTGTCGTCGTTGGTAACGGTGAGGGACACAGTGTAGGTACCCGCAGTCTTGTATGTATGGGTCGGATTTTGGTCGGTAGCGCTAGTGCCATCCCCAAAGTTCCAATCCCACTTAGTGATCTTTGTACCTGCTGGTGTCGTTGATTTGTCTGCAAACGTCACATTCTCTCCCACCAGCGGGGTCGTGGGTAACCAGGAAAACCCCGCTACTGGTGGAGGTAGTTTTACGGTAAACGTCTTCTCCTTAGAACCAGCAAGTCCATAGGTGTCGGTGACGGTGAGTTTCACCCACACTGCCCCTCCGTTAACGAACGTGTGCGTAATCGGATGACCAACCGGGGTTCCTGTACCGGTTTTTGTTGTCCCATCGCTGAACGTCCACGTGTAGCCCGCAATCTTATCACCATCCGGGTCACTGACGTTCTTAGCCGTGAACGTGATCGCCGTCTTATAGGTAAGGTTAGTATCTGGTGTGTA
>WFSM01000073.1 GCA_015485945.1 Candidatus Bipolaricaulota bacterium
GGGCTGGTAATGCGGCAGCGAGGAGTTCTCTCCAGCGGCAATGATCAGATCGAACGCCACCTTCTCCGCGCCGTTGGTGCGCATCAGCCATTCCAATCGGAGCGCGAGCTCGTGTTCGGTGGCCCCAACCTTGACTTCCTTCAGAAGCGCGGCGAGCGATTCCTCGGTCACCCGCGTCGCCGCACGGATACGGGCGATCTCGTCGGGATCCTTAATCCGCCGCAACGCTCCCACCGGATCCTCCTCCGCCACGATCTCCACCCCAGTCAAGTTCCCCACCCGAGTGACAATATAGTGGCTCATCCGCCGTGCCGACAGAGCGAGCCGCTTGATCTTGAGATCCTTGATCGCAGCGGCGATCTCGTCGTCGTAGTTCTTCTTCACCATATGCAGCGGAAGCTCCGGCACCTCACGCCCCGCCTGCTCGGTGTAGCGGGAATCAGTGATGAGAAGCGCCTTGTTGCTTGTCACAATCAGCCCACCCTCACCGGTGAACCCGGTGAGGTAGTACATGCTTACCCAATCGCTTCCTTCCAAGTTGTAAACGAGGAACCCATCGGCATCGATGCGGGACAGGAGCGCATCCCGCCGGTTCGCGAAATCTGTCATCGGTTCTCCTTTCGGCTGGCGCCGCCACGATAATACGGCGGATCCCGCCCTTGTCAATCGCCGCGTTCCCCGCTACAATCGGCGCCATGGCGACGATCGAGGAACTGAAGCAGGAAATCTCCTCCCTGGCAGCGAAATTGGAATCCGCCGCCGCGGCGGTGGACTCCTCACAGGCGCTCGAGGCGTTCCGCGTTGAATACCTCGGCCGCAAGGGACGGGTGGCGGAGTTATTCAAGGCGTTGGGACAACTACCGCCGGAGGATCGTGCCACCGCGGGAAAACTGCTGAACGAGCTTAAATCGCGGGCGACCGCGCTGTTCACCGCCCGCGAGGAAGAACTGAACCGTGCCGTCCTCGATGCGCAGCTCGAACGGGAGCGGGTCGACCTCACCCTGCCCGGAACCTATCATCCGCTCGGGCATCTCCATCTGCTCACACAGGTGCAAGCCGAGATCGAATCGATCTTCCTGCGGATGGGATTCGACGTCGCTTCCGGTCCGGAGATCGAGACCGATTACTACGCGTTCGAGGCGCTCAACATCCCCGCCGACCATCCAGCGCGCGATGAGTGGGACACGTTCTACATCGATGACACCCATCTTCTGCGCCCGCACACATCGCCGGTGCAGATCAGGGTGATGAAAAGCACGACCCCGCCGGTGCGGATCATCTGTCCCGGCCGCTGTTACCGGCGGGACACCCAGGACGCCACTCACTCGCCGGTATTTCACCAAGTGGAACTGTTGTGGGTGGAGGAGGGGCTGTCGCTCGCCAATCTGAAATACGTGATCGAGTATTTCGTGCACGAATTCTTCGGCCCGGGGTACGAGATGCGGATGTCGGGCGATTTTTTCCCGTTCACCGAGCCATCGGTGCAGGTGCACATGCGTGCTCCTGGTGCAACCGAGTGGCTCGAGATCATGGGGGCGGGAATGGTCGATCCGGCCGTACTCACCGAAGTCGGCTATGATCCCGAAGCGGTGACCGGGTTCGCGTTCGGCCTTGGGATCGAGCGAATGGCGATGCTCCGCTACAAGATCGACGACATCCGTGTATTCCTTCAGAACGATCTCCGATTCATCACCCAATTTTAGCTCTGTTTTTGCTTGACTGCGGCCGGCAACCTCATTATTATGGGACAGTTGTGCGCGGTCTTGGTTTTGGCCGGTTTTGCCGCAGCGTGGGGTGCTGCGGTTGTTCTGCTTAATCCCGCAAAAAGGGGGCGCAATGCTCGGGAATTTTGATTATGTGCGCGCTGAATCGGTAGAACACGGCTGCGCGCTCCTGGCCCGCACCCCCGGTGCCGCTGTTCTCGCTGGCGGCACGGATCTGCTCGTGAACATCCGCAATAAAGCGATATCACCCACTCTCCTCGTCGATTTCAAGGGGATCAACGAAATGGGCGGCATCGCGTTCACCGACGGCGTCCGGATCGGGGCGAACGTCCCGCTCAACGCAATCGCTGAAGATCAGCGGATAAAGACGGCGTATCACGCGTTGTTCGAAGCGGCGACCGCGGTCGCCACTTACCAGGTGCGCAACCGCGCCACCCTCGCGGGAAATCTGGGTAACGCGTCCCCGGCCGCCGACACCGCTCCGCCCCTATTCGTGCTGGACGCACACGTTGAAATTTCCGGTCCCGACGGGACACGGAGGATCCCGGTGCGCGATCTCCCCGTCGGGGTGAAGAAGACCGCGCTCGCCCCCGATGAGGTGATAACCGCGGTTACGCTGCCTCCGCTCGCCACCGGTGTCCGCACGAAATTCGTGAAGAAACAGCGGATCAAAGGGCACGACCTCGCGATCATCAACATGGCCGGTTATTACGATCCCTCCTCCGGTGAGCTCCGCATCGCGATCGGGAGCTGCGCCCCGACCCCGGTGCTCCTTCCCCCGCTTCCGGAACCGGTGCGGAGGGACGACCCGCTCGACGATCTCACCGCGGCCCTGAACAGGATCGCCCAGGAGGCGGTGAGCCCGATCGATGACCTGCGCGCCTCGGCGGCGTACCGCCGGGAAATGATCCCGGTTTTCCTCCGCCGCATCCTCACGGCGCTGCTGCACGAAGGAGAAGACTGATGGAGCAGTTGATCCACATCACCGTGAACGGGACCAAGGAAGAGGCACGGGTCCCGGCTGGCATGACCCTGCTTGAGTTCCTGCGCGAGCGCCTTTACCTGACCGGGGCCAAGGAGGGATGCGGGTCGGGGGAATGTGGCGCGTGCACCGTCATCCTCGACGGGAAAGCGGTCACGTCGTGCCTCGTCCTCGCCGTCGAAGCGGATGGGAAGGAAGTGTGGACCGTGGAGGGAGAGGCCAGCGATGGGAAATTGTCGGCGATCCAGCAGGCGTTTATCGACGAAGGCGCAGTGCAATGCGGATTCTGCACTCCGGGGATGATCATGTCCGCACGCGCCCTCCTCATGCGTAATCCACATCCGAACGATGATGAAATTCTAGAAGCGATGTCAGGAAACCTGTGTCGCTGCACCGGGTACGAACCGATCCTCGCCGCGGTGCGCCGGGCGGCACAGCAGGAATCAGAGGACGTACAAGATGAGCGATAACGAACTTACTTACGTCGGGCATTCAGTACCGCGCGACGATGCGCTGGCGAAGGTCACCGGCACCGCCCAGTTCGTCCACGACATGGCCCTCCCCGGCATGCTCCACGCCGCGATCGTGACGTCTCCGCACGCAGCGGCGCGGATCGTGCGGATTGACACCGACGCCGCGCGCTCTCTCCCCGGTGTCCGCGCCGTGCTCACCGGCGCCGATTTACCGTATCGGCTCGGGCTGTACGTCCAGGACAAGCTCATCCTCGCCCGGGACCGTGTCCGCTACCAGGGAGAGCCGGTCGCCGCCGTCGCCGCCGATAGTTTAGAGATCGCGCGACAGGCATGCGATCTCATCAAGGTCGAATATGAGCCAACGCACGCGGTTCTCGACCCGCGAGAGGCGCTCAAAGAGAGCGCCCCGCTCGTCCATCCCGATCTTGGGACCTATTCCTACATGAAAGGGGTGTTCACCCCCAAGCCGGGGACGAACATCGCCCACCACCAGAAGATCCGCAAGGGCGACTTCGATGCCGCCATCGCCCGCGCTGATGTCGTGGTGAGTGAGCACTTCTACAACCCGCCCGCCCCGCATGTTCCGCTCGAGACACACGCAGTGATCGCTCAGGCTCTCCCGGGAAAGAAAATGGAGATCTACACTTCGGCGCAATCGCCGTACACGGTGCGTAGCCCTCTCGCGCACGCGTTTGGAATTTCCCATGCTGACATCCGCGTTCACGTCCCGTACGTTGGCGGCGGGTTCGGAGGCAAGGCGGGAATCCATCTCGAAC
>WFSM01000074.1 GCA_015485945.1 Candidatus Bipolaricaulota bacterium
GAGACAGGTAGATTTAGTCGAGATCGAATCAGCCGGGGAATCTCTGCGGCAGGCTATTGAACGA
This sequence comes from Candidatus Bipolaricaulota bacterium, assembly GCA_015485945.1. Lineage (GTDB taxonomy): Bacteria > Bipolaricaulota > Bipolaricaulia > UBA7950 > UBA9294 > S016-54. The sequence goes on from WFSM01000074.1 coordinate 65, forward strand.
GACGGAATAGTTCTATGACCACAGTCTATCGAGAGCTGTGCGAACGCATCCGGGGCGAAGTGCCCGATCTAGATCGACTGATCGGGCGTGTGCTCCGCGCCTGGGAGGGGGTTCAACGTTCCACTGATCAACAGGATGTGTACCTAGATTCCGTAGCCCTGAACCTCCATGGCTTCTATTGCGGAGTCGAACGTTTATTCGAACTAATTGCCAGACACATAGACCGTGATCGCCAACTGGTAACCGGCAAGAGCTGGCATTTGGATTTGCTTCAACGGATGACTGAGGACATACAAGAGACACGGCCAGCGGTCATAAGTGATGAGAGCGCGTCAGCGCTCGATGAATTACGCCGATTTCGCCATTTGGTGCGCAACATTTACACATTCAATCTGATTCCCGAGAGGATGGAGCCGTTGGTTTCTTCTCTACCTGAATCGTGGTCGCGGTTACGAGCTGAGTTGTTGGCATTTGCAGACTTTTTGGAGGACGTCGCTCAAGCAAGCGAAACCTGATGTCCAAATCTACGAACTGAGGCGAGGGACGGGAAGGAGGAACCAAATGCGAATTCACTATGATCCAGAAGCTGATGTGTTGCTTCTAATCCTCCGTGATGGTCCACCGCCGGTAGATGCCGTGGAGGAACCAGGAGGTGTGATAGTTAGTTATGGCGAGGATGGCGAGCCGGTTAGTGTAGAGTTCCTTCACGCCTCTCGACGCCGTTTGATTCAGCCTGGGGAAGTCAGCGTAACCCTCCAAACCGGCGCAGCTTTATAGAGATTCCTGCACCAATGAAAGGACGCAACTAAAAGATGGGGTCACAAACTTCAGTACGAGGGAAGGTGGGGATTCCGTGGTTAACGATGGGAACTCATGATGAAGTCTACTAGGACTCAGGAACAATCATATTATATTATGGGCGATGCAGGAAACGACCTTGCGGATGTCTGTCGCCTCACCTGCCTGGAACAGGGGATCAAGATCGTCGACTCAGCCGGGTCTGAGCTTCTCCCCACACACTACGTACCACCTACTGCAAGCCGCGCTCCACGCACTACAAACCACGAACCATGTACCACGAACTCTATGAACTCCATGAACTGTACTATCCCCGTATTGCATATCGACGGCCGGGAGTTATCCATAGAATGGCCGAAAGGCGACGAATGACGGATGATAAACAAAACGGCAAATGGCCCAAACATTGGAGAGGAGAACGGTGTAAAGCACGGTGTTGGATCTTGTATACGACATAAATCAGTCTTTTTGAGCACTGTCGTTCAAGTGCGGAACGGGTTGCGCACCAGCGCGCGATTGAGGAACATTCCAGATAAGAAAGGAGTTGGCCATGGATCTGTTCGATAAAATCAGGTCCCGAAGTGCGCGAGTTGCCGTCATTGGGCTTGGCTACGTCGGTCTTCCCCTTGCTGTAGAGAAGGCGAAAGCCGGGTTTACCGTGGTTGGGCTCGACCGCAATCCGAACCGAGTGATGATGGTCAACCATGGGGAGAACTACATCCCGGACATCCTGGCGAGTGACCTCGCTCACGTAGTGGAGGCGGGAAAACTGAGCGCCGTGCAGGACTTTGAGGTGATCAATGATGTTGACGTCGTCACGATCTGTGTCCCTACCCCGCTCGACAAGAACAAACAACCGGACACAAGCTACATCGAAGGGGTGGTCGACCAGTCCCTTCCCCACTTGCATCCCGGGCAGCTGATCGTGCTCGAGAGCACCACCTACCCCGGGACGACCGAGGAAGTGATCAAGCCCCGCATCGAGGCGCGGGGTCTGCAGATCGGGCGAGATGTCTTCCTTGCCTTCTCTCCGGAGCGGGTCGACCCGGGCAACGCTCACTACAAGACGAAGAACACCCCCAAGGTGGTGGGCGGAGTCACCCCCAAATGCACCGAGGTGGCGACTGCGTTGTACGAGCAGATCCTGGAAGGCGAGGTGTTCCCGGTCTCATCGCCGCGGGTGGCGGAGATGACCAAGTTATTAGAAAACATCTTCCGGATCGTGAACATCTCCCTAGTGAACGAACTTGCTCTCCTGTGCGAGAAGATGGGGATCGACATCTGGGAAGTGATCGCAGCGGCGAAGACCAAGCCGTTCGGATTTATGCCGTTCTACCCCGGACCGGGGCTCGGCGGGCACTGTATCCCGCTCGACCCGTTCTACTTGTCGTGGAAGGCGAAGGAGTACGACTTTACCACCCGGTTCATCGAACTCGCCGGCCAGGTGAACGACGCCATGCCCTACCACATCGTGGAGCGGGCGATGGAGCTCCTCAATGAGCACGGAAAGCCGTTGAAGGGTGCAAGAGTTCTTCTCCTTGGCATGGCATATAAGAAGGACATCGATGATCTGCGGGAATCCCCGGCGCTCAAGATCGCCCGCCTTCTCCTCGATCGCGGAGCTCTCCTCTCTTATCACGATCCGCACATTCCGGAGATCCATCAGGGCGAACTGCAGCTCGCCAGCCTTCCGCTCGACGAACAGGCCCTGAAGGCCGCCGATTTGGTCATCATCACTACTTCCCATACTGCAGTCGATTACAATAAAGTTGTTGAGAACGCCTCCCTGGTGTTCGATACAAGGAACGCGACGCAAGGGATCGACGCTCCCAACGTCGTCCGCTTAGGAGTCGGTACCCCATGAACTCCACGGATCCTATGAACCCAACGAGCCCCATGGACTCTATGAACCCAATTCGTTTGTCGATCCTTGGCGTCGGCAATTGGGGAAAGAACCACGTGCGCGTGTTTTGTGAACTGTTGGGGGCCGAGAACGTGACTGTGTGCGATCCCGATTCCTCCCGCCGGGAAGCGATGCTCGCCGCTCATCCAGGGATTAACACTTCAGCTTCTCCAGTGTACGAAGGCGTGGACGGAGTGGTGATTGCCACCCCGGTGGTGACCCACTATCGACTGGCGCAGGAAGCGCTCCTCGCCGGTGGGGACGTCCTCGTGGAAAAGCCGCTCACCACGACCCCGGACGAGGCGGAAGCCCTCGTTCGGTTAGCGAAGGACAATGGACGTATCCTTATGGTCGATCACCTGTTGGAATATCACCCAGCCGTGATCGCGCTCAAGCGACTCGTAGATGAAGGCGATCTCGGGCAACTTTTTCACCTGACGAGCGAGCGGCTCAACCTCGGGGTCATCCGCAGCGAGGAAAACGCGCTTTGGAGCCTCGCTCCGCACGACGTCTCGGTGATCTTGTATCTCCTCGGAGAGGAACCAAGCGAGGTCGCAGCGCACGGGGCGGCGTACCTGCAACCGGGAATCGAGGACCTGGCCTACGTCACCCTCCGATTTCCCTCCAGGCGGATCGCCCATGTCCGCGTGAGCTGGCTCGACCCGGTGAAGACGCGCCGCCTCACCGTAGTCGGCGACCGCGCGATGGCCGTGTTCGATGATCTTGCCTCCGACAAGCTCCGTCTCTTCGTGAAGCGGGCGGAGAAGGCAAACGGGCGGTTCCGGACGGTGGACGAAGGGGCGCGAGTGATTGAGCTCGATCAAAACGAGCCATTACGGGCGGTAGCACAAACGTTCCTTGAGAGCATCCGCACGCGGATCCCGCCGTGCAGCGATGGGAAGGATGGCTTGCGGGTGGTGCGGGTGTTGGACGCGGCACAGAAATCGATGGAGCAAGGAGGAAAACCGGTGGCGATCAGGGACAAAGATTTTTTCGTCCATGAATCCAGCTACGTGGACGACGGAGTGGAGATCGGCAACGGAACGAAGATCTGGCACTTTTCGCACGTAATGAAGGGATCCCGCATCGGCGAGAACTGCACTTTGGGACAGAATGTGCTTGTCGGCCCGAACGTCGTGATCGGAAACAACGTCAAGATTCAGAACAACGTGTCGGTGTACGAGGGGGTGACGCTGGAGGACGACGTCTTCTGCGGGCCGTCCATGGTGTTCACCAACGTCGACCGCCCGCGAGCGGCGTTTCCCACTGACCACGAGCGCTACCTGAAGACCGTCATCAAGCGCGGAGCGACGATCGGCGCCAACGCTACGATTGTCTGTGGCCACACGATCGGCGAGCATGCCTTCATCGGCGCCGGGGC
>WFSM01000075.1 GCA_015485945.1 Candidatus Bipolaricaulota bacterium
ACCGCAATCCGCGCTATTCCGTCAGCGAGGTATGCCTGCGCGGTGGCAGCGATATCCGCTGGTGTTACGGTATTTCGCATCTCGTAGAGGGTGTGGAACGCGGAAACCACATCCAACACCGCCAATCCATTGCGGTTCAATATGTGTGGTGCGATCTCCACCGCACGCCCAGTGGCAGCAGCGGCCTCAAGGCGCATCGCGGGCTCACCCTCGTAGGTGCGGCGGGTGGCGACCTTAATCAGCGCGGCAACTGCGTCCAGAAACCGCCCTGCGCTGGTGGTAAGCGGGGTGTTTACACCGGCTGCGAGCTGGCGCAAGATGATTTCCGCCTCCTGATTTGTCATCCCGCGCGCCTGCAGAAACCGCATAATCTCCCCGCGGGCCACGCCGGCGGCGTGAAGATAAGCCGCGGCTATACGTGCTGGCTTCCGCGCCGCGAGATCACCACCGGGAAGCGACGCCGGTGCCAGTGAACCGACGCGGGTGATCGTCCGGTCCCGTGCGACAAATATCTCTCCTCCCCACGCCGTTCCGTCGGTCCCATATCCATATCCGTCGAGTACGATGCCCACTGCGTCGCGCAGTTTGTGTTCTCCCATGGCGGAAGCGAAATGGGCGACGTGATGCTGTACCGGCACGAGCCGCGCACCGGCGCGCGCGGCGAGTTCAGCGGCGTAGCGAGTGGTGATAAACTCCGGATGCAGGTCACACGCGATGATCTGCGGTTCCGGGGCACCAGTGATTCGCCGCAGGTGCCCGATTGCCCGTTTGAGGAACGCGAACGTATCAAGGTCATCGACCGTTCCAATGTGCTGAGATATGGTCACCCGCCCGTCAAAATAGACGGCAACCGTGAGGTCGCTCTCCGGCCCAAGCGCGAGGATCGGGTCAGGGCCAAGATCGAGCTGGAACTGTTCTGGGACGTAGCCACGTGAGCGGCGCAATAGTTTTGCGCTTCCTCCGCTCACCCTGACCACCGAGTCATCGCAGCGAGCGACGATCCTCCGGTCATGAAGAAGGTAGTGATCAACGATTCCTGCGAGTTCGCGCTCGATCCGCGAATTCTCAATCAGCATCGGGGCACCAGGGCGGTTGGCGCTTGTCATCACGAGGGGAAAGTCAAGCTGCGCGAACAACAGGTAATGCAGACCGGAATACGGCAGCATGACTCCGATCGTGTCCAGACCAGGCGCGATCGCGTCTGGAAGCGCGCCCGGGCGTTGCCGGAGGCCGACGATCGGACGGCGCGGACTCCGCATGAGCTCCCATTCCACCGGCGACACCTCCGCAATTTTCTCGACAAGCTCCACGCTCGCCATCAGTGCGAACGGTTGTCCCGGCCTGCCGAGACGAGCGCGCAGCTCGCTCACTGCTTCGGAATTTGTTGCATCACAGGCGATGTGGGTTCCGCCGATACCCTTAATCGCGACGATCTTCCCCGCTTTCAGCGCCGTGGCAGCGTGGGTGATCGGATCGGCAGGAGACCCGTCAAACGTCAGTTGCGGGCCGCATTCCGGACAGGCAATCGTCTGCGCGTGATAGCGGCGGTCGCGCGGATCGGTGTATTCGGCGTGACACGCAGTGCACATCGGAAAATCGCGCATTGACGTGCGCGGTCGATCGTACGGCAACGCTTCGATCACCGTAAACCGGGGCCCGCAATTGGTACAGCTCGTCGCCCAATACCCGTGATAGCGCGTGTCACCGAATATATCCGCAATGCAGTCGTCGCAGATCGCGATGTCCGGCGGAATCGCCCCCGCGCTCCCGATCTTCTCTTTGGACGCGATAATGCGAAAGTCAGCTTCGTCACGCAGTGCGATCGTCTCCGTACTGACTGTCTCAATCCGAGCGAGCGTTGGGGGCTGATTTCGCAGATCACGGACGAACGCCGCGATCGCGTCCGTGTCTCCCTCGACTTCGATTTCCACACCGGCATCGCCGCGATTGCACACCGATCCCCCGAGTCCATGCGCGTGGGCGATGCGGTACACGAACGGACGAAACCCGACTCCCTGCACGACCCCGGTGACAATTATCCTACGGCGTTCACGTCCCATTCTGTGACGGTTCCGGAGATTCAATGCTCACACGGTCGATGTACAGCTCCCGTCCCGACAAAACGTCCACCTCCGCCCCGCAGCGGGGACAGGTGAGGACCGGAATAACAAAGTGGAACGCGGGATCATCAAGATACTCGGCCTTTCCGGTGTACCCACACTCCGGGCAGCGAATGCGCGCCTCCACTTCCTCGATCTCCAGGCTTGCCTCATCCAGCCGTGTCCCCTGGGCGATAATCTCAAACGCGTTTTTAAGCGCCCAATCGGACAGAATGCGCATTTCACCTTTTTTGAGGTAAACAGTGATCACCTTGCCGGGATAGGAGTCAAGCTGCGGAAGAAGGCTGGCAACCAGCTCACTCACCACTGAGTATTCGTGCATTCGAGTCCTAGAGCGCGGATCAGTTCCTCGATCCCGCGATTGTGTCTCGCGTCGGTCAAAATCGCGCGGCCATGCGGGTTCACCTTGTTGTAATCAGCCACCAACACCTGCGGATCAACTCCAACCGCGTCGGCGAGGTCGATTTTATTAATCGCGATCAGATCCGTCTGTGCGAAAATCTTCGGGTACTTGCGCACCATGTCATCACCTTCGGTCACCGAGATCACGACGAGTTCAACGTCGGCTCCGAGCGGAAAGTCGGCCGGACACACAAGGTTGCCCACGTTCTCGATAAACAGAAGGTTGAGCTCATCAAGCGGCAACTCCTCCAGGGAATGGCTTACACGGTGGGCATCGAGATGGCAGTCGTCCTGGGTGTTCAGGTTGACGGACTGGATTCCGTGCGTCAGAAACCGGCGGTGATCGTCGTCACCCGCGGTGTCGCCGGCGACTGCACCAATCGTATATCCGCATGGTTTGATGCGGTCGACGATGCGCTCAATCAGCGTTGTCTTCCCGCTTCCGATCGCGCCCATCACGCTGATAGCACGAATCCCCTTCTCCTGGAGCAATTTGTAGTTCTGTTCGGCAAGCTCAAGTTGACGCGCTAAAATGTCTTCTCCGTTAAGATGAATGTCGTGCATTTTACCCCCTCCGGGGATGATGATAAGTGGGAGGACGCAAAAGTGCAATGAGGAGGTCATATTGGTAAACCGACGGGACCACGCGCAGCTGTTCACCACCCTTGCCGCGGAGTACGAACGCCGCTTTCCCGCCTCAGCGCGGTTGAACACGCGTGCCAACGCGGTGCTGGTGGATGGGGGAAGTCATGCGTTGCGGCTGATGCGCCCGTTTCCGCCCCGGGTTGTACGTGCGGACGGCGCGTGGATCGAGGACGAAGATGGGCATCGGATTCTCGACTTCTGGCAGGGACATCACGCCAACATCCTTGGTCACAACCCGGGATTCGTCACCGCAGCCCTCTCCCGCTATTTCGCCACCGGCCAGGGATTGTTGACCGGGTTTACCGATCGCCTCCAAGTTGAGGTAGCAGAACTCCTCCGCCGCACGACCGGCGCGGACCGAGTGCGGTTCACAACCTCCGGTACTCTTGCCACCATGTATGCCGTCCTCCTCGCCCGCGCGTACACCGTTCGTCCCCTTGTCCTCAAGGTGAGAGGTGGTTGGCATGGGGCGCAACCGTGGGGACTCAAAGGAGTAACGTTTGGGACGGAACCCGGGTTCCAGGAGATGGACTCCGCCGGTCTTCCCACCGCAATTGCCGACCAGCTCCTCGTCACCCGCTACAATGATTCCGACATGCTGGTGGACCAGTTCCGTGCCCACGGCGATCAGATTGCCTGCTTCATCGTGGAGCCGTTCATCGGCGCTGGCGGGATGATCCCAGCTGACCCCGAGTTCCTGCGAGCTGCCCGGGCCCTAACCGCCCGTTACGGAGTGGTTCTCATCTTCGACGAAATCGTATCCGGGTTCCGCTACCGTGCCAGCGATACCGGCCGCATGTACGGGGTACAGCCCGATCTCGCTACGTTTGGGAAGGTAATCGGCGGCGGAATGCCGGTTGCTGCGGTTGCCGGGCGCGCAAAGATCATGAACCTCATCGGGAAAAAAGGTGGAAAGCGGGTCGCATTCTCGGGTGGAACCTACTCCGCGCACCCGGCGTCGCTGCTCGCTGCCAAAACGATGCTCGCGTACCTCATTGCCCACGAAAATGAGATCTATCCCCGACTGACTGCGCTGGCGCAGATTACGCATCGGACGGTGGAGACTGCATTCGCTGCCGAAGGGATCTACGCGCGGTGCACCGGATACGGAAATGACGTCCTTCCGGAGAGCCCGAGCGCGATGCTCCTCTTCCCGTATGATGATGGAGTCACGCCTCGCACTCCAGACGCAGCGCGCAATCCGGCAGTATGCGATATCACTCTGGGGGAGGAGATTCTCCGCATCGCCATGCTCCTCGAAGGGGTCCACGTCACTCACGGACTGGGCTCAGTTACAACCGCGCATACCGAATCCGACATCGCGTACCTCGGTGCGGCGTGTCATCGAGTGGCGCAGCGGATCAAGTGAGCACAGCTGTGGGGCCCGGTCCCGATTTCACGTTATGGGTGGAACGAACTATAATTAGACTATAGACTATAGTTAGTATCTAACTGTTTAATGAGGAAGATATGTGGACACTGATTGCGGGAGTATTCATGGGATGGGCAATGGGAGGCAACAACGCTGCCGACCTAATCGGCCCCGTGGTGGAAAGCAAGGCACTGCGATTCTGGATTGCGGCGGCAGTGGCGTCCGCGTTCGTCATCATCGGTGCGATGATGGTGGGAAGTCGCGGGTTTGCAACGTACGGCGCAATCGGCGCTCAGACGATCATCTCCAGTTTTATCGTGATGCTCGCTTCCGCTCTCACAGTAACATTGATGACGGTGTTCGGACTCCCCGTATCAGGCACACAAGCGGTGGTGGGGGCAATCGTGGGTGTTGACCTGCTCGCGGGCGGAGTGAATGTGCAGCCGTTGGTCACAATACTCCTGTCGTGGGTTCTCACCCCGCTTGGCGGGCTCGTCGCGGCGTACATCCCGTACAAGTTGATCACCCTTTATCCGCACGGCTTCCTCGGACACTTTTTCACCCATGGCCGGGTTGTACATATCGGTCTGTTGGCAGTGACGTGCTACGCCGCTTATTCGTTTGGGGCGAATAACGTTGCCAACGTTACCGGAGTGTACGTCAAGTCAGGGTTGCTGCCGCCATTCGCCGCCGCCCTGGTTGGATCGACAACGCTTGCCCTCGGGATCCTCACGTTCAGCCGCAAGGTGATCCGTACCGTCGGCAGCAGCCTCGTCACGCTCGACCATCTTTCCGCTCTGTTTGTGATTCTCGGTGAAGCGATCACCCTCAACGTCTATGCGCTGCTCGGCGTTCCGGTGTCAGCGTCGCAGGCGGTGGTGGGCGCAGTGGTCGGGATCGGTCTTGTAAAAGGGGTAAATACGATCAACACCCGCGCGTTGGTGAACATATTGTATGCGTGGGTGGGGACAACGGTAATCGCCGGTGCCCTGGCCGTCGGATTCACCTACATCGCCCGGTTAATCATCACTTAAGTTTAGCGGAACTTCCTAAAGTTTGATAGGAATATAACACCCCTCGGAATCACTCTTTATTCCTTTGGCTATCGGTCCCGCAACAATAAGAGTTGGCTCGCCATTCCTGAGGTAAGGTCTCAACCATCCCACGGGGTCTATTACTGCGTCTTCAGGAAGTTGATTGCCTTGGGAATCCACTACGCATTTTATTGGTGTCCGCTCCAGGATTCCTTTTACCGTAACCTTATTTACAATATTTCTTGTATCGGCAAGTTCAATAAACCGGCCGTCATTTCCAGTGGCGCTAAGCCCTACCCCGGCTAGAGCTCCAATTACGCCTTGACCAGTACCACCTAATTCTTGAAGGAACACCTTAGTCTGATGAGCGATCTGATATGCTTTACCCTTGAGGAGAACTTCCCGCTGAGCGAAACGCCCAAATTGGATTATCTCTTGGGTAACTATCTCTTTAGGACAAATGCAAACCCCAGGGTCTGAGCCCGGTACAAAGTGAGACTTCATAAATTCAATTGCTAATTCATAGATTTCTGATTTAAAGTTATGAACTTCGAGGCAAGCATTACCGTTATTGGAAGTGTACGGCACATCTTTGTCCAAGAGCAGTTGATGACGAGTAATCCCATCGACCTTTCCCACGCCTTCTTCCTCAATCTTCTCAGATAGGTGACGCGCCAATCGTCCTGTACCTATACTGTTTTCAGTATCCGTGTCGTCAATGCATACGTAAATTATTTCATCCATGCTCTTCTCCTATGTAGCATTCCTTAAGTCTCTATTAGTTGTTCTCACGTGAGTAACCGATTAGTGAGCCTATGGCGCCGCCAGCGACCCCAAGCCCAAAGTGGAGGATAATAATGATAGCCAGCGTGAAGTGGTTCAATACGTACTGGCCAAACCCAAAGTGCCATGTAATTATCACAAAAGCAGCCTTACAGGTATGAGCCAGACCAGCTGCCAAAACACTCATGCCAAAGTAGCTGAGAGGTCTATCAGAGAATTTCTTAACAAATGGCCAGAGCACATCTAGAGCTATCCCTGGGATTCCATACCTCAAAAATGGAAATAGCCCCATCCCTCCTATCTTCCCGAGTCCGGCCATGGGAGCGAGCCATAAGACTAAGATACTGGAAACAGCCGCCATATAGGTTGCGGATATCTTTGTCCGCCACTTCATTTTTCCGATAACCAACAACGGCATCCATATAATTCCGCTGAGGCCAGGAATATGCAAGCCTAACTGCCTTGTCATGATACCAACAGCAATGTGAAGAACGACCACTAATGCCGAAAGGGCTGTCAACGATAGATATGTTTGTAGCACTTCTTTTGCCGGGAAAAGAGCGGTTTCTTGAGCCGCTTCCTGACTAAAAAAGCTCTTCAGAGGGTGTTTCATTTTTTATGCCTCCTCATTTCTGGATTTCGTGCTTCACACGGTTATTAGTCGCCCGATAGCAGTTGCCTTAACTGCCATCTATGTGTCTTCCATTATTTTATTCTCTTCATAAAATCCCTCCGCTGGATACCTCACAGCTTGCTGCAGGGAGGAAAGCGGAGATTCGCCACCGACGAACCGGTTTGTTGTTTGTCCGGACTGCATGAAACCTGTGACAGAGAGCGTCGGGGACTCCAGTGGAGTAGGACTCCACGGGGCAGGCAAGACCCGACGTTACGGGAAACCCCGGCTTGCGTAGCGTTGCACCTTGTGTGCGACGTTGGTTTCCTGTGTCCGTGTGGCGATAGGGCGATACTTCAACCTTCACCATAAAGATCAACTCCGGTTAGACCTCTAATGCCCCACAGCTTGCTGTGGGGTTGTTTAAATTTAACTGCCTATTTAATTACGAATAGCCACTGTCAACTATAGGCTATATTTTTATCAATATAACGCTCGTTAAAACTCAACCTGCTTCAGAAAGTCATCAAATCTGGCCCGTAATCTCTTGTAGTAGTCAATGACACCTCTTCCTTCCTCCGTCACCCTTGTATATCCTCCCCCGACTCCACCAACCTTTTTCTCCACCAATGGTTTTGGAGCCAGACGATTCATAGCTTCCACCCAAAGCCAGGCATTACGGTAAGCCAACCCCATCGACCGAGCTGCTTCCGCTATTGAGCCAAATTTATCAATGCGTTCCAACAGCATTACTCTTCCCCATCCCATATAAAGCTCGCCGTCCTTTTCTATCCATATTTTGCCCTTTATGGCGTAGCCTGGCTGAGGGTGTCGCGAGTAACGGGCGGGCCTTTTAGGCTTGAACTTCGGTATCTTCATTGTTTTGACTTTATCTTTAGCTTGCTTCATATCGACTCGCTATATTATTCCCGATATGACGCTTCTGTCAAATATGTAGTGAACCCCTGATTTGGATACGGCCTTAGAGAGGGTCAGAGCCCGAGGGGGAGGTTAGAATGGACAAGCAGCACAAGTTCGCCCCTGCAGTTCAAGGCCAAAGTGGTTCTGGAGCTACTTTTGGGTGCCAAGGCCCCGGCCTGCCGCGGGTACAGCTCCAAAATCGCTGGGTTACAAGTGGCAGCGGGAGTTTCTGGAACGGGCCTACACTGTGTTTAAGGATAAAAGTGGTCCCCAATGGAGTACGAGACTCGAACGCAGTTGTACTACACATCATTACTCGCGGTTTGCTTTTCCCGCATGTGGCGGTACCGTTTCAGCGCCCATGACGATCATAGCGCAGTACGACGTGTTCCCGGCGACGGTGCTCCGGCGTGATACCCGGGTGACGGTGATCGCCCGCACCGTGGGACGGGAGTTCCGTGCCCTGCTGCGCAACACCGGGCGACTCGTGGATCTAATCCATCCCGGGGCGGAGATCCTGTGCCGGGCGAAGCAGGGCGGGAAGACGGCGGCGCAGGTGCTGGGAGCGGTCGTGAACGACGGGCGGGCAGCCCTGCTCGATACCCTTGTCCAAGCACGGGCGTTCGCGGCCGCGGCGAACCGGGGATTGATCCCATGGCTTCCCCAGATCGTCCGCCGCGAGGTCCGGGTGCATGACAGCCGGCTGGATTACGAGATCGAACTCGCAGGGGCCAAAGGGTTCCTGGAGCTGAAATCCGCGGTTCACCGGCGCGGGGAATGCGCCACCTATCCCGACGCCCCGTCCGCCCGCGGACGGCGGCACATCGCCCTTCTCACCCAGCTTGGCCAAGAGGGGATCCCGTGCTTTATCGTGTTCATCGCCGCCCATCCGGGTGCAGCCCGGTTCTGCCCCGACGTGGAGACCGATCCGGAGATCGGCCCCGCGCTGCTGGCGGCACGCGCCGCCGGGGTAAGGATCCATGCGATCAAGATGCACCTCACCCGTGCGGGAGCGGTGATCCTCGACTCTCCGGCAATCCCGGTTGATATCTGATGGGGCCTATCCCGTACTCACAAGCGCGGACCGCATCCGGCCCAACGCCTCAACCAGTGTTGACCGCGGGCACGCGAAGTTGAGGCGCACAAATCCGTCCCCGCCCGGGCCGAACCGGGCGCCGTCGTTCAGGGCCACCCGCGCTTCCCGGAGGAAGAACTCGTGCGGGTTTCCGTCGACCGCATTCCGACAGTCGAGCCATGCCAGGTACGTCCCCTCGACCGGTCCCAGCTCCACCCCGGGAAGCTCATCCCGGACGAATTGGGTGACGTAGTCGCGGTTACCCGCGAGGTAACCGATGAGCTCATCCAGCCACTCCCCGCCGTGGCGATAGGCGGCGTCGGCAGCGACGTAGCTCATGATTCCCAAATGGGGAACGAGACCGCGCCGCGTGACCTCCAATCGTTCCCGCAACTTGGGGTTGGGAACAACCGCGATCCCGCAGCTGATCCCGGCGATGTTGAACGACTTGTTCGGGGCGAACAGGGTGACGGTGCGGTCCGCGATCTCCGGGGCGAGGCTCGCGATCGGAACATGGGGCCGCCCGTCGTACACGAAATCGGCGTGGATCTCATCGGAGCAGATGTAAATGTCGTTGCGCACGCAGATCTCTGCCATCTGTTCCAGCTCGGCACGGGTGTACACGCGCCCCACCGGGTTGTGGGGATTGCACAGGAGGAACATCGACACGTCCTGCCGCGCCGCGCGGGCAAAGTCATCGAAATCGACCTCATACCGCCCACCGGGATCGCGGATCAGGGGAGAAAACTGCGCGTTCAGCCCGACGTGCTCGGGCACATCGAGGATCGGGAAATAGATCGGCGGCTGGAGAAGGATGCCGGTCCCCGGCTGCGTAAGGGCGTGAGCAGCCAGGTTGAACCCAACGACAACGTTGGGGACGAACACGACCGCTTCCGGCGCCACTTTCCACCGGTACCGCCGCGCGATCCAATCGACGATGACCTCACGCAGTCCCGGCGGCTCCTGCGGGTAGCCGAAGACTCCGTGCGCGACGCGGTCGTGCAGGGCGGCGATCACTGCGGGCGGGGCGGGAAAGTCCATGTCCGCGACCCACAACGGGAGAACGTCGAGTCCGTACCGCCCCCATTTAACGCTATCCGTGCCCCGGCGATCGATCACCCGGTCGAAATCAAAGTTCATCCCTGTTCCTGTTTCAAGTAGCGGTCAAACCAGGCGGCGATGTGCTCCAGCCGGGCGATGCGGCGGTCGGTGCGGCCGGTGCGTGACAGGCCGTGCGGCTCATCCGGGAACCGCACCATCTCCGTGGGCACGCCCAACCGTTTGAGGGCGACGAATACCTGCTCGCCCTGCTCGATCGGGCAGCGCATGTCGTTCTCGCTATGGATGACCAGCGTCGGTGTCACTGCGTTCCCAATGTACTTGATCGGGGACTGGCGCCAATAGTTTTCCATGTCCTCCCACGGTGGGACATCGCCAAATTCCTCTTGGAATGCCCAGTTG
>WFSM01000076.1 GCA_015485945.1 Candidatus Bipolaricaulota bacterium
CGCTGACACCCAAGGACGTGCAGTCCACCGAGCTCGGCCACCCCGTCTCCGAGCTTGATGTCCGTTCCGCGCCCGGCCATGTTCGTCGCGACGGTGATCGCGCCGGGCTGGCCCGCATCCTTGATGATCTCCGCCTCTTTTTCGTGGTACTTGGCGTTGAGTACCTTATGTGGCAGGCCGCGGTGTTTGAGAAGCTTGGACAGGTATTCCGATTTCTCGATCGAATTTGTCCCCACGAGCACCGGCCGCCCGATTTTATGCAAATTTTCGATTTCGGCCGCAATCGCTTCGAACTTCGCCTTCTCGGTACGAAAGATGACATCCGGCTTCGCTTCCCGGATCAGCGGTTTGTTCGTCGGGACCACAACAACGTGCAACCCGTAGATCTGCTTGAACTCCTCTTCCTCGGTCTTCGCCGTTCCTGTCATCCCGCAAATTCCATCGTACAGCTGGAAGTAGTGCTGCAAGGTGATTGTAGCTAGGGTCTGCGACTCACGCTGGATGCTCATTCCCTCTTTCGCTTCCAGCGCCTGGTGCAGGCCATCGGAGTAACGGCGGTCGGGCATGAGCCGGCCGGTGAACTCATCGACGATCATCACACGGCCGTTTTTGACGATGTAGTCGCGTTCTTTCTTGAACATGTGGAGCGCCTTCAGCGCCGTTTCCAGGTGATGAAGCGTCTCCGTCTGATCGGGCGAATAGAGGTTGTCGATTGATAACGCCTGCTCCGCTTTGGCGATCCCCGCCTCGGTGAGGGTGATGCGGTGCGCCTCTTCGTCGTACTCGAAGTCGGTGTCTTGTTTAAACCGACGCGCCAGGCGCGCGAACTTGCGGTACTTGTCGACGGTCTCCTCGGTGGAGCCGGAGATGATGAGCGGGGTACGTGCCTCGTCAATCAGGATATTGTCGATCTCGTCGATGATCGCGTAGTCGAGCGACCTTTGCACCTTCTGATCGACGGAGATGACCATGTTGTCGCGCAGATAATCAAACCCAAACTGATTGTTTGTGCCATACGTGATATCGGCGGCGTACGCCTGTTTGCGTTCCTCGATTCCCATCGACTCCTGCAACAAGCCGACCTCTAACCCGAGAAACTCGTAGATTGGGCCCATCCACTCGCGGTCACGACGGGCGAGGTAATCGTTAACCGTGACGACGTGCACCTTGCCGTACAGCGCGTTCAGCACGGCAGGGAGGGTAGCAACAAGGGTTTTGCCTTCACCGGTCTGCATCTCAGCGATCCTGCGCTCGTCGAGGACAATTCCCCCCATGATCTGAACGTCAAACGGACGCATGCCGGTGGCACGTTTTGCCACCTCGCGGACAACAGCAAACACCTCGGGACGAAGTTCTTCCCGCGGTTCGCCGTCGGCGGCACGGGCGCGGAACTCATCACCTTTTTCCCGCAGCTCCGCGTCGGATAGGGGGGCAACGTCCTTTTCCAGGACATTGATTTCATCCACCAACCGCCGCAACCGCTTGATCTGCTGCGTGTTCGTCTGTCCGAACAGGAAATCTATTCCGCGTTTTATCGTCTCAATCGCCATAGTTGATCATCCATCAGTATAGACGTTCGCGGTGATTGTGCAAGGTGGAGTTGATACCGATTAGGCGTGCCCTTGAATGATCACAAGAACAATCCTGATAATGATCAGCGCCCACCCCACAATGACGGTAATCCATACTAACTTCTTGGCAACCGCGGCTACGGCGAGGAAAATTGTGAGAATTGCGAGGAGACCGATTGGATCGGTTAATGTCGTTGGGATCTGAACGGACGGCAAAATCATGTTGATCAGCCGCACGATCCCTTCCCCGATGTAGTGCCCGAGGCTGTAGATAAACGCAAGCAGTTGATTGAGGGCGCCTTGCGCCGACGCGTTACTCGGAGTCGCGGTCGCCGCTTGCGCCACACCGATAACTCCGGGTAAGGTCCACCCGACACTCACCACCCCGAATTTAAGAAGGCGGGGGAGGGAATATCCCCCGCCCCCAACGGTAACTTTATAGCCCAAGTGCTTTGAACAGGGCACTGAAGTTCACCTCACTGTGGAGCAGCCCGTCGAGAGTTTTAACGCCGAGCGTTCCCACAAGGGTGTTGAAGAAATTCGCGATCCCTTGAGCAGGAGCCGACATGATGATCGGCATTAACGATTGCTGCAACGGCATGCCCAGGCTCTTGGAGAGCGCGGCGAAGTACTTGGCGTTATCCGCGAAGAACTGCTTGAACGCCTGTTGGAGGACGTCGGGATGCTGAGTGCGCAGGCGCACGATCCCTTCTCCCAGCAGCCTACCCAGGACAGCCAGAGTGGTGAAATACGGCGTCCCCACCGGGCCGGTCGCTCCGATCCACTGCACCAACGTCGGCTTCGCCGTTACTGGTTGCCAATCGAGTTCTAGTGTGCCCGAGTTCACCAGCGATCCACCGACGAAGTCAAACGTCTTTCCTGTCAGATTACTCGGTGCCGGCAGTTGACCGCCAATCGCCACGTGATTCACGATCGTGACTTCCTGGTCAAACTCGATATGCACGCCGACGACCGCAGCGCCCACCGTATTTGTGAACAACCCCACCGCTGATTTTCCCGCGGTGTACAATCCCACCTTCACCCCACCTGCAAACGCAACCGCGGACAGGGACAATATTGCGATCCCAATGACCGCCCAGACAAACTTCCCTTTCACCATGGAAAACCTCCTTGCACGTGAATTTTTCCTATTCTAGCCAGTGGAGTCACTGCGGGCAACGACGCCGGCGGTGATCAACGCCGCAGCGAGGAGGAGATCCGCTTGCGTTGTCAGTTTGATATTTGTCTCCTCGCCGGGAACAGTGGCCACCATCCCACCATCAGCGAGAACGGCGGCGGCGTCATCGGTGATCGATTTATTCATTTCGGTTAACACCGAGAGAATGCGGTCCCGCATGAATCCCTGCGGGGTTTGCATCCGGTACAGCCCAGCGCGTGCGATCGTGCGCGGAAGCAGAAATCCATCCTGATCCGTGTACCGCAACGTATCCGCCACCGGGATAACCGGAACACACGCACCGTGACGTGCCGTTGTCGCGATCACCCGCGCGATCAACTCCGGCGATGGAAATGGGCGGGCGCCGTCGTGTATCAGCACGATTTCCCCGGTAGCGGCGGCCACCCCGGCACGGGCGGAATCCTGCCGCCGAGCACCGCCGTTCACGATCTTCACTGCAGTGAACAACGGGGCAGCAATTCGCACCGCTTGTTCACTCTCACTTGCTCGGGTGACGATGACAATCTCCCGCACCGCATCCACCGCCGCGAATGCCCGCACTGAATACGCGAGCACTGGCGTTCCCGCAAGAGGGAGAAACACCTTGTTGTCACGCGCTTGCATGCGCTCGCCGCGCCCGGCGGCGAGAATAACCGCGGTCACTGCCATGCTACTTGGTCGCAGCAGCGGTATGCGTGATCTGCTTCAGGCCGGTTCCGTCGGGATTGATCACGTAAATCTCCCACGCCCCGGTGCGGTTGGAATTGAATAAGATGCGGTTATCCACTCCCCACTGCGGGTTGACGTCATCCTTAGGGTCCTTGGTTAGTCGGGTGATGACCTTTGTCTTAAGATCGATGATGTATAGGTCGACGTTCTTGTTCCGGTTGGAAACGAACACAATCTTATTCCCGTCCGGCGACCAGCTCGGCGACCAATCGTCGACGTCATTATGGGTCAATTGGGTTACTTTATCAGTGGCCACGTCGAGCAGGTAGATCTCAAACCCTTTGGTGCCGGGGGATTCATAAGCAATCTGTTTGCCGTTCGGCGACAAAACCGGCTCCCAATTCGTCAGCGCGGGTCCTTTTTGCAGCATCGAACACCCGCCAACCGCCAGCCCGACCAGTGCCAACAACCCCGCGATTACCAGCATCCTTTTCACTGTTAACTCCTTTTTATCTTTCCCAACGCGGAGTCTCACCCGCCGGCTCCACGAACAACATTCGCCCCGCCTCAGTCTGCAGCGTACTCTTCACCGTCGCCCTTATCTTCCGTCCGATGTGGCGCCGTCCATTCTCTACCACAACCATCGTCCCGTCGTCAAGGTATCCAACCCCCTGGCCGATCTCCTCACCGCGGTCGATCACCTCCACGAGGATCTCCTCACCGGGAATAAACTGAGGTCGCACCGCGTTAGCGAGCTCGTTGATGTTCAGAATCTTAACCCCCTCCACTTGCGCGACGCGGTTCAGGTTGTAATCGGTAGTGATGAGTGCCCCCCCCTCTTCTTTCACCAAGTGAAGAAGCTTGCGGTCCACCTCGCGCACATGCGGGTAGTCCTTGGACACAACGCGAATGTCGACGTCGTCGTCCTGCATCAGTTCACGCAGCACCTCCAACCCCCGCCGTCCCTTACGCCGCCGAAGGTTGTTGGACGAATCTGCAATCCCCTGCAATTCGGACAGGATGAACTCCGGAATGACGATCTCGCCTTCAAGGAACCCGGTGCGGACTAAATCGGCGATCCTGCCATCGATGATCACGCTCGTGTCAAGAACCTTATGCCCGACAGGGTCATTAGTGTGCGCCGGTGCGGCAACGCGCGCGATTCCGCGGAATAATGGATAAATCGGACGATCAAATATCAATCCAACTCGCATCCCAAGAATCAGTCCGCCAGCGAGCGCCGCTCCCTGGGTAATTCGCACCCCGATTCCCGTCCCGAATATCAACCCGAGTGCCGGGTATAACAATGCGCCGACTCCGGTTAGGATTATCCCCAGAAAAATGGAATTGCCCAACCGAACGGAGCCGCCTTCCTTGGCTAATGCGGCTGTCGCCAGCTTCCACAGCTGATACACCCCAAGCGCAATTAGGCCTCCTGCCACTCCGCCGCCGATGAGGCCCATTCCCCACCGCGGGATCGGCCCGAGCGCGGGGATCAGCCCGCGCACCGCTGCCACTGCGCCTCCTATGGCCACAAACCAAATCACGAATGATAACAGCCCATACATAAATCCACCTCCGCCGAGGAGCCGGGTTCAGCGTCTCCCCATTTAGTACGTTCGATTATATACAGTGCTTGACTTTACCGCAAGATTATGCTATTCTATAGGGTAAAATCGGTTGTTCCTGATAGATGGGGGGGAGGACGCTGGGTGCCACGTGGACCGTACGCGACGTACTTAACTGGACGCGCACCTATTTTAAGCAAGCCGGGATTGTCCAGCCGCGTCTAGAAGCGGAGATTTTGCTTGCTCACACACTTGGGTTTGACCGCCTTCACCTCTATCTCGCCCCTGATCGCCCGCTTACCCCGGAAGAACGGGCGCGGTTTCGTGAAGTTGTAAAAAAACGGCGACAAGGGACCCCGCTTCAGTATTTAACCGGCGAAGTGCAGTTTCTCGGGTTGCGGTTCCGTGTACGTCCGGGGGCACTGATTCCACGTCCGGAGACAGAGGAGCTGGTAATGCGGGCATTGCGCCTTGTTTCCCGCGACCGTGCTGTTTCCTGCCTCGACCTTGGTACCGGTACAGGCGTGATCGGAATATGTCTTGCCAAGTACCTGCCGCACGCCACGGTCACCGCGGTGGATGTAGTGCCGGAAGCGCTCGCTCTCGCACAAGAAAATGCCGATTTAAACGGGGTATCCGACCAAATTACGTTCCTTCCCAGCGATTGGTTCGCACAGGTGACGGGAAAATTTGACCTTATCGCCGCAAATCCGCCATATATAGCAGAGGAATCGCTGGCGGAGCTACCTACGGAGGTGCGGGACCACGAACCACAGACGGCGCTGGACGGGGGTGAGAGCGGGGTACGCGAGATTAACCGCATCGCCGCTGAATTGCATGACCACCTCATGCCAGGAGGGATGGTTGTGCTGGAGATCGGGGACGGGCAAGGAGATTCGGTGACGGAAATAATCGAACGAGCGGGATTGACGGACGTACGTGTTGAACGCGATCTCGCCGGGAAAGAGAGGTTCGTGATCGCCCAATGTCCGTGATGATCCAGGTTTCAGAGCTTCATTTCTCCACTGACGAGGGGTTTAAGGTACTGGAGGATGTGCACCTGCGCGTCGACCAAGGAGAGATGGTATTCCTCGTCGGTCCTCAGGGCGCGGGGAAGTCGGTCCTGCTCGGGTTGCTCATCGCGCGTATCCCGCCACAACAAGGGCAGATCCTCGTGTACGACCGTAACGTCGCCCGGCTGAGCCGACGTAAGGCCGAAGAACTTCGGCAGCGGATAGGGGTTTACCCACAAGGATTTACACCGCTTCCTAAGACCGTGATGGAGAACGTAACGTTTAAACTGCGCGCGCTGGGAAACTTTCGCGAACAGGCCGAGGATAAAGCGCTTGCTGCGCTCGAGCGCGTGGGACTGACCGCGCAGCTCACCACCCCGGCCATGGAGCTCGATGCTGCTGACCGGGTACGGTTGGGACTGGGAGTGGCGTTGTGCGATGACCCTCTTCTCCTGCTGTGCGATGAACCGTTTGCCGAGCTGGAGCCTGAGAACCGTCGGGAAATCGCGGCGTTGCTCGCTCGCATTCATTCTCGGGGAATAACCGCATTGGTAGCGAGTCGTGGGCCGTTGCCGGATGCGGTCTCCGCCCATCGGGTGATCACTCTCGTTGATGGAAAGGTGATGGAATGACAGGGCCGGCGGTGTTCGTATTTCGGGAGCTGGTTGGCGCGATACGGATCAAGAGCGGGCTGTTATTTCTGGGATTGATTGCGGCAATCTTTGCATTTCTCGCCATCTTTTCCTGCTTCTTCCTTGCGGGAACTCCGGTGGAAACGCATGCTCTGTCCGCATCTCCGCCGGGAGAGGTAACCGTCTATCTGTCCCCGCGTCTTTCCGATCAAGAAATAAATACGCTCTACCAGTCCCTGCTCGCCCGACCCGACGTAGCTCAGATCCACTTCCTCCTCGGCTCTGAGCTTACTCCGCCACGGACGGGAGGGGCATTTGTAATCCAAGCAACGTCCCCATCAGCCGCGACCCCGTTGGAAAAAGTAATCGGAAGCCTGACGGGAGTGGAAAAGACCGCCGTAATGCCGCAGGCAACACACATTCATCTCAGTTTATCACTTCCAGCGCGGATCGGGCTGTTACTCGGGCTCGTAGTGACCGGGTTCCTGGCGTTGTTTATCGCCCGCGCCACGTTCCTCAACCTGCTGCGTGATTTCGCGCCTCACATCACGTTGATGGAGTTGGCCGGCGCACCAGAACGCACGTTGCAGGCGGCAATTGTTGTATTAGGGTTGATCGGCGGATTGGTGGCAGGTGCACTGTTGATTGCCGTCGTTTACATTATCCATGCGTCCGCATTGTCGCCGTCTGGCGCGCTCCTGTCCACTGCGGCCGGATTGACTGATAGCGCACGCGTGCTCGCCGCCAGCCTGCTTAGCCTTCTTATTGGGCTTTTGTTCGGAGGACTGGCCGGCATCCTGGGCGCGAGCTTCATCCCCCGATTTCGTGCCTGATCACTCGTAGCGGAGCGCGTCGACTACCGGCAGTTTGGCAGCGCGCCGGGCGGGCATCCAGCCGGCGAACGCCCCAAGGAAGAACGAGAACGCGAGGGTGGACACGATCAGTATCGGACTCGCCACCGCGTGGATTTCCACGTTAAAGTAACCGCGGATCACGGCGGCGGCAACGCTGCTGAGACCAAGTCCAAATAGCACCCCGACAATTCCGCCGACCAACCCCATCAGTCCCGACTCGATGAGAAAGATTGACAGAATCTGTCCCCGTCGCGCCCCGAGTGCTTTCATCACCCCGATTTCCCGCGTCCGTTCAAGCACAGCGGTGTACATCGTGTTCATCACACCAACCCCGCCGACAAGGAGTGAGATTCCGGCAATCCCCGCGAGAAACCCGCTTACCGATCCCATCACCGTGCTGATCTGGCGGCTGATGTCCGAGTAGGTAACGGTGGTCACGGTTGTATCGCCGGCCGCTTTCAGGGCCTGTTTCACCCGAGCGGCGATCGTGTCCACATCCGTTCCCTTGGCGGTCTTAACCAGCGTGAGAAGAACTTTATCGCTTTTACCAAACAGAACGTTCATTTGATCGAACGGAACAAATATCGTGTCCGCATTGCTGGTGCGGTTTAATCCAAAGCTGGCCCCCTGCCCGGTGGTCTTCGGCGCGATGATTCCAATAATTTTGAACTGGTGGTCCTCGATCGTTATCGTGTATCCCAACTGAGCATGAAGCTGTGTTGCCACGGCGTGTCCGAGAATGGCGACATTGGATTCACCCGGGCGGAAGAACCGTCCACCGGGAGCAAATGACAAGTCGCCCAAAAACGAACTGAATTCAGTCATCAACGTCGGCGACAGCCCCATCACCGGGAGGAATCCCTGGCGTGATTTGCCAGCGGAGGAGGGCCCCTTCACAAATCCGGTTTCGGATCGCACCGCCGCCACTGCAGTTACTCCTGGGACCTGTTTGATCACGTTCAGGTTGACATGCACTGCTTTGGCTGCGCTGTGCGGCGACTGGAACGCATTTTTCCCGACAACCAAAAACGAGTTATATCCGAATACCTTAGCCACCTGCTGAGTAACGCTTCGTTCCAAGCCAAGACCGATCGAAATCATGGCAACAACGGCAGTGATCCCGATGAACACTCCAATCACCGTGAGCCAGCTCCGCATCTTACGGTGCATAATTCCCCGGGTCGATAACAAGAAGAAATCGCTAAACATGGACGCCCTCCTGGGTAGTGATCAGCCGGCCGTCTTTAATGCGCACGATTCTGCCGGCGACCGCTGCTGCGTCGGGATCGTGAGTGGCGATGATTACTGTCTTCCCATCATCGCGGCTCAACCCGGCGAGGTGCTCCAAAATCCTCCCTCCGCTTTCCGAGTCGAGGTTCCCGGTGGGCTCGTCCGCGATGATGATCTCGGGATCGTTTGCCAACGCGCGTGCAATCGCAACCCGCTGTCGTTCACCACCGGACAGCTCGTTCGGCCGATGCGAGAATCGATCTCCCAGTCCGACGCGCGTCAACAACGTCCGTGCCCGCGTTGCCCGCGTTCGCCGCGGCACCCGCTGAAAGATCATCGGCAGTTCCACGTTAAGTTGGGCGGACAGCGTGGGCACAAGGTTGAACGTTTGAAATACGAATCCGATGCGTTGCCCCCGCAATTGTGTGAGTTTTCGTTCCGCTAAGCTCTTGACATCGATCCCGTCGATCAACGCCGTTCCGCTCGTCGGGGTGTCAAGCGCGCCGAGAATATGGAGCAATGTCGATTTTCCCGATCCGGACGGCCCCATCAGCGCGATGATCTCCCCGTTGTGTACAACGAGATCAACACCGCGCAGGGCGTGTACGATCGTCTTACCGAGCGAATACTGGCGGGTTACCCCCTCCAGCCGCAGAACCGCGTCCATCATCCCGCCGCCGGGGTAAACGAGTACGCGGTGAGCTCAAGCAGGAAGGTGGTCACCCACTTTCCCGATCGCTTTTCTTCCACCTTAATCAACGGTGACACGAATACTGGCTTGACAAGCGAGAACGCAAGCGTAGTGCGTGTATCCGGATGGGCAGGATCGGTGTACACACCGGACAGGCATGAAATTCCGGCGATGGCCACCTTGTCACCGGCGTGGAACGTGCCACCGCCGGGAAGGATGTAATCTTCGTTTGGAGTGAGGTCAGAGCGATGCGCGAGTAACGCGGAGATTGGACCAAAATCAACGTTTGCCATTCCCGACGCCACGCTGGTGGCACCGAACAGAAACCCGAACACCCCAAGCTCATCCGGTGTTCCCGTGGCTTCGGTTGTCATCTTTATTTGGTACCGCCCCCCCGGAAGTCCGGTCACCGTCAACGTGAGTGTCTGCGGGGTGGTGAGCTTGTCGGTGGTGATCCGGTAAGCCATTGCGGTAGTACCAGCGGGAAAGTCGGTGAGCTTGGTTTGGGCATATGCACCGTATGCGACCACTGTCAGGATGAGCAGAAATACAAGACTTCTTACACGCATAGTGGTTCCTCCTCATGGATATGACGTAAGGTAGTGGATGAACGGGAAAAATTCAACCGTGGTCGTCAGGAAACAAAATCGATCGCGGACGGGGATGGGTGGGGATGAGAACCCGCGCTGCCGCGATATCAACAGCGATTTGGGCTGTAAGCGCGTCCAGTGACGGAAACTGGCGATCGTCACGCACACGTTCGAGAAGGTGCACCTCCATTGTTGTGCCGGCGAGCGCACTTGCTGGCGGAGTGAGGAGATAAACTTCGACCCGCATCTCATCCCCGCCAACGGTTGGCCTGGTCCCGCTGTAGACGAGTGCGTATCCGCGCCCCGACTCCCACACGGCGTATCCCAAGTAGATCCCGGGTCCGGGCCGCAGCAATGTCGGCGGAAGAGCAAGGTTGGCGGTGGGATAGCCGAGCGCGCGCCCGATGCGATCGCCGGGCACTACCGCACCTGTGATCACCGGTGGTCGACCGAGGAGACGCGTTGCTGCCGCCATGTTTCCCTTCCGAACCAGAGCGCGGATGCGGGTGCTGCTCACCGGCGCACCGTCGATCATCACCGGGGGGACGACGGTCGCCTCTATCCCGGCATCCCGTGCCGTCGCCCGCAGCAGTTGGGCGTCACCGCTGCGGTCACGGCCGAATCGGAAGTCCGCTCCCACGACGATCACACGGGCGTGCAGTTCGCCCACGATGGTGTGGGCGAAAAACTCGGTCGGTGAAAGATCTCGCACCTGGGCGAACTCCCCAATGACAACTTGTGCCACGTAACGCCGTAGCAAAATCGTCTTCATGCGTTCGGTGAGGATCAGGTGTGGCCCCGGCACGGAAAACCGAGGTGGAAACGAGAACGTATACGCGACCGACTCCAATTCCATTCGGTGCGCGTAGTCCCGTACCCGCTGCAAAATCGCTTGATGACCGCGATGTACCCCGTCGAACGTCCCGATCGTCACTACAGTTTCATGCTCCATCGCCCCGCGATTGTATCCGGAAACCCGACCGCGGGCAGCGCTCCCCTTGCCGGCAGCGCGGCGTGTGAGTACATTTGGAAAAAACTTTACGGGAGTCATGACATGAC
>WFSM01000077.1 GCA_015485945.1 Candidatus Bipolaricaulota bacterium
AAGTAGAGCGGGAATGGGAGCGCAAAGCACTGGAACAGACAATCGCCCATCTCAAGGAGGTCAATAAGTCGTTAGAAGCGGAACTTAAAGCGCTTACTGCGGAGCTCAGGGAGGCGCGGCGCCAGGTGAACGCAATCGCTGAGAAAGCTGTAGAAGGTGCTTCGGTCGGTAGAGCGATCGAGTCAGTGAATCGCATCACGCGTGAACAACCGCGTACAGGCGAAAAAGCCGGTAGCTGAAAATCGACCACGGCGATCCCCCGACACACGTGAGCGATTCGTTTGAATTACCGCCGGAAGCATTCTACAATTCTAAATCGAGGTGTTATCGATGCCAGAGCAAGTCAGACGCGAAATGATCGACCACATGGAGCGCACGGTGGCGGTGCTCGAGGCCACCCTGGGCAAGGTGCAAACCGGACGGGCGAATCCAGCGATGATCGAAGACGTGACTGTGGATTACTACGGTACATCAACCCCGCTCAAGCAGTTGGCGACGATCGCCGCTCCGGATCCGGACTTATTGGTTGTGCAGCCGTATGACAAAACGCAGATGAGCGCGTTCGAAAAGGCGATCCTTACTGCCGATCTCGGTCTCAACCCGGCGAGCGACGGACGCGTGATCCGCATCAAAGTTCCTAAGCTCTCCGAGGAACGGCGGGAAGAACTAATCAAGATCATCAAGGCCAGGGGGGAAGAAGCCAAAGTGGCCCTGCGTAACATTCGGCGCGAGGCTAATGACAAGCTCGACAAGATGAAGGACAACGGCGAGATCTCCGAGGACGATCACCATCGTTATCGCGAGAAGAACGACGACACAATCCGCGAGTACGAGAAGAAAATCGATGAGCTGGTGGGGAAAAAGAGCAAACAGTTGCGGGTGATCTGAGTTGAACGAGGAGACGGATGGAGGGAGCAGGCAGGGCTGAGTTCTTGCGGCTGTTTCACGTGTGGGATCTCGTTGGGCTTGGTGTGGTTGGGATGGGAATTCTCGTTGGGTTGGGACAATGGTCCGCAGCGATTGGTGTTGCCGTCGGCGTTGCGATGTTCATCCTTAAGTCGTACTTTCTGTACGAGACGGGGCGAGCGCTCGTCAAGCGTCGTGATCGCAACCGGGTGGGGTTCATTGCCGGAACTGCCGGGCTGGGGCGGTTGGCGTTTGTCGGGGTGACGCTCGCCGCTATTGCCCAGGCGTCCGGTGTCGTCGTCCTTGCCGCCGGTGCTGGACTTGTCGCGTGCCAGATTTACTTTCACTTCGTTCACACGCTGCGAAGGGGGGAATCGCAATGTCCGGAGGGTTAGCCCAGGGGATATTTGCGGCCCTTGCCTCCCCCCGTCTGGGAGAAAAGCTCATCCTCCACATTCCGGTGGCGGGAACGTACATCGATATCGACATCATCACGATAATCATGAGTTGGGTCGTGATGGCGGTCATCATCGGCATCGCACTCGTGCTCCGGCGCAGCTTGCGGCAGCCGGTTGATGAAAAACCAAGCCGGGGACAGATGCTGCTTGAAACGACACTCGATTTTCTCAAAGCACAACTCGCCGGCAACTTCTCCGATGAGACACTGGCGCGGCTCTTATTTCCGTTTGTGTCCACGTTATTCTTGTTCGTGCTCGTTTCCAACTGGATAGCCGTGATCCCGTATTTCCAATCCCCCACCAGTGACCTGAATGTCACGCTCAGCTTTGCTCTGTTGGTGACATTTTTGTCCCAGTTGTACGCGGTCCGGATGAACGGGGTGCGGCGCTACCTGAAGGGATTTATTGAACCATACCCGTTTTTGCTCCCCCTCAATATCGTCGGGGAGATCGCTAAGCCGTTGTCACACTCGTTTCGTCTGTTTGGGAACATGTTCGGCGGCGCGGCGATGCTCACCATTTTGTACATGTTCGCGGTTACTTCGGTGGGATGGCCGTTGATAGTAAACGCGTTTTACGGCCTGTTCGAAGGGGTAATTCAGGCGTTTGTATTTGCGATTTTGGCCGTCGCTTACATTAACGTGGCGGTGGAAAATCAATAAGTGAGGAGGAACTATGCTACAACAAGCTCAACAGGTGGTAAATGGGATATCCGGGGCGGACATCGTCACGATGGCGAAGTACATCGGGGCGGGGATCGCCATGGGATTGGGGGCGATCGGGCCGGGAATTGGGGAAGGGATCGCGGCGGCGCACACTGTGGATGCGATGGCCCGCCAACCGGAGATGGAGGGCGCCCTCTTGCGGACGATGGTCATCGGGCAGGCGATCAGCGAATCAACCGGTATTTACTCGCTGTTGATCGCCATCGTGCTCATATTTGTAGCGAAGTGACGCAAGGGGGCTGACCGTGGAGCTGGTGTGGGGAAAGATCGTAAAAAGCATCAATTGGACGTTCGTCGCCAACCTCGTCAACTTCGCGCTCCTGCTGTATCTGATGGAGCGGTTTTTGTACAAGCCGGCGCTCAAGTATCTCGATCGACGGCGGGATCGTGTCGCAGCGCACATGGAGGCAGCACGCAAATCGCAGGAGGAGGCGGAACAACTTGCGGCCCAGCGCCGGGAAGCGCTGCAGCAGGCGCACGATCAGGCCCGGATTACGGTGGATGAGGCGCGCGCTCACGCCGAGGAGATTATCGTCGCTGCGAAAAAAGACGCAAAGCGCGCAGCGGAGCGGATAATTGAAATCGCCCGCCGTGAGTTGGCCAAGGAGCGGACGGAGATGGAAGCCGAACTGCGTCGCGCCTATGCCGAGCTTGCGGTAATGGGGGCAGCGCGGGTGCTTGACCGCGAGGTGAAGCTCGAGGACCACCGCAAGCTGCTCGATGAACTCCTCGCCGAGGTTGATGCCGAGGCGGCGGATCTGCAGTCATGAAGTCGCGGGAAATCGCGCGCCGCTACGCTGAGGCGCTGTATGACCTTGGATACGCAGACGGGCTCGTCGCTGCCATTGAGGCGGCGTACGGTGACGTGGTGGCGGCGATCGAGGCGACTCCGGATGCGGTCCGGTTCCTTGACCATCCTCTTGTTCCCCGGGTGCGAAAAATCGCGTTTCTCGATGCCGCGTTTCCCGATTTGCCGGAGTATTTGCGGAACCTGTTTCGCCTCCTGGTGCGCAACAGACGTGCCGGGTATATTCGCGCGGTGTACGAAGAATTTTGCTCTCTGCACAGGATTCGCGCCCGGATTGCGCGGGTCAAGGTGACCACGGCCAAGCCGCTCACGCCGCAGGACAGAAAGAGGTTGACGGACCACCTCGCCGCGGCGCTTGGGAGCCAAGTTGAGCTCGAAGAGCGGGTCGAGCCGTCCCTCCTCGGTGGGGTGCGGTTGGAGATCGACGATAAGGTGATCGATGGGACGTTGCGGGCACGGCTCGCGCGGTTGCGCGCGGCGCTCGCTGGATAAGGAGGAGAAGCGGTGTCTGGAACGCGAAAGGATGAGATCAGCGCCATCCTGAAGGAGCAGATCAAGGGATTCAACTATGACCTTGAGATGCGCGAGGTGGGGACGGTTGTCGAGGTCGGTGACGGGATCGCCCGCGTGTACGGGCTTGAGGATGCGATGGCCGCGGAGATCGTGCAATTCCCAAATGACGTGTTCGGACTTGTTCTTAACCTAGAGGAGGAGAGCGTCGGGGTTGCCCTGTTCGGGGACACCGAGCTCGTGCAGGAGGGGGATGAAGTGCGGCGCACCGGCCGCGTGCTGGAGACGGTCGTCGGTGACGCTCTCCTCGGTCGTGTCGTCGATCCGCTTGGTCGGCCCAAGGACGGCAAGGGGCCGATCGATTCTCATGAGCGGCGCAAGGCGGAGATCAAGGCACCGGGGGTAATCGAACGTCAGCCGGTCAACACTCCGCTCCAGACCGGGCTCAAGTCGATCGACGCCCTCACCCCGATCGGCCGCGGCCAGCGTGAGCTGATCATCGGGGACCGGCGCACGGGCAAAACGGCAATCGCGGTAGACACGATCATCAATCAGCAGGGGAACGATGTGTACTGCGTGTACGTAGCGATCGGGCAGAAGTCGTCAACGATCGCCCGCGTGGTTGACGCCCTCGAACGGAACGGCGCGATGGACTATACGGTCGTCGTTGCCGCCGAGGCGCACGACCCCACCCCAATGCTCTACCTCGCTCCGTACGCCGGCTGTGCGATGGCCGAGCACTTCATGTACACCGGCAAGGACGCGTTCATCGTGTACGACGACTTGTCCAAGCACGCCGTCGCCTACCGTGAGATGTCGCTTCTGCTGCGGCGTCCGCCCGGGCGCGAGGCCTATCCCGGCGACATTTTCTACACTCACTCGCGGTTGCTGGAACGGGCGGCGCGGCTGGCCGACGAACACGGCGGCGGGTCGCTCACTGCGTTTCCGATCATCGAGACCAAGGCCGGAGACATCACTGCGTACATCCCGACGAACGTGATTTCCATTACCGACGGCCAAATTTACCTGGAGACCGATCTGTTCAACCAGGGATTCCGCCCGGCGATCAACGTCGGCTACTCGGTGTCGCGCGTCGGTGGTGCAGCGCAGATCAGGGCAATGAAGCAAATTGCCGGTGAGCTTCGGTTGGAGCTGTCTCAATACCGTGAGCTCGCGGCGTTCGCCGAGTTCTCCGCCGACCTGGATGACGCGTCCAAGGCGCAGCTTGCCCGCGGCGATCGGTTGATGGAGATCCTCAAACAGGATCAATACCGGCCAATGCCGGTTGAAGAACAAGTGGTCGTTCTGTACGTCGGGGTACACAATCATCTCACCGATGTCGACGTGCCCGAGGTGCGCCGGTTTGAGGAAGAGTGGCTGCGGTTTCTCCACGCCGACCACGAGGACATTTTCGAGGCCCTACGCGACAAACAGGAGTTCACCGACGAAATCGAGGCGAAGCTGGAGGAAGCGGTGCGGGAGTTCAAGGAGCGGTTCGGAGGGTAGCGATGGCGGAAAACGTACGCGCGATCAAACGGCGGATTGGAAACATCGAGAACATCCGTCAGATCACCAAGGCGATGAATGCGATCGCCATGACCAAGCTGACGCGGATGAAGCGGCGGCTGGAGCCGGTGCGTCCGTACGTCGCGGATTTGGAGAATTTTATCGCCGTGTTGCTCGCGCAGGGGCCAGACGTGTCACACCCACTGTTGATGAACAACGGGTCCGATGCGGTTGGGGTTCTGGCGTTAAACGCTGATCGCGGCCTGTGTGGCCGCTTTCAGGGAGAAATCAACCGCAAGGCGGAAGAGCTGTTGGCCGCGGGCAACGGAAAGCTCCTCGCCGGCGGCGAGAAGGCGAAGTCTCACTTCGCCGTGCGGCAGTGGCTGGAGGTCGTACACACTTATCCGCACCTGTACGAAGAACCGACCCCGGACGCCGCACAGCGAATTGCCCACGATGTGATTGAGCTTTACATCAGCGGTGCAGTTGGCAGGGTGGTTGTGGTCGGGATGCAGTTCATCTCCGATCTCGCCCAGCGGCTTGTGACGGAAGAATTGCTGCCGGTCAAGGTGCAACCCAAGGATGGGAATGTGATCCTCGAACCCGGCGACGTCTCCGAAATGCTGGCGATCGCGTTACCGCTGTATATCGAAGGACGGATATTCGCCCTGTTGTTGGAGACGAAGACGAGCGAACACGCGATCCGGCGGCAGGCGATGAAGAACGCGACCGACAACGCTGACGACCTGTTGACGACGCTTACGCGGTTCTATCACAAGGCGCGCCAGCAGTCGATCACCCGTGAGATTGCGGACATCGTCGGCGGCGCGGAGGCGTTGCGAGATTGAACAGAGTGAATGGGGGATAACCGATGACGGATGAAAAGGCAGCAGGGACGATAACCGAGATCAAGGGGCCGGTGATCGACGCCCGGTTCGAGAAGGGGAAACTTCCACGGGTGAATGACGCGTTGGTGATCCCGCGCGACGGCGAACCCGATCTCGTTTTGGAGGTTGCGCAGCACCTCGGGGACAACGTCGTGCGGGCGATCGCGATGGACTCTACCGACGGGCTGGCGCGGGGGATGGAGGTGATCGCGACCGGCGGGCCGATTACCGTTCCGGTCGGACCCGAGACCCTGGGGCGGATGCTCAACATCGTCGGGGCGCCGATCGACGAACTTCCTCCGGTCGAGGCGAAGAAGCACTACTCGATCCATCGTCCTGCGCCGTCCCTCCTCGACCAAGCGACCGAGACCGAGGTGTTCGAGACCGGGATCAAGGTAATTGACCTCATCGCCCCGTTTCCCAAGGGGGGCAAAATCGGGCTGTTCGGCGGGGCCGGGGTGGGAAAGACCGTCCTCATCATGGAACTCATTCGCTCGATCGCCTACGAGCACCAGGGATACTCCGTGTTCGCCGGGGTGGGGGAGCGGACACGCGAGGGGAACGACCTGTACCTCGAGATGCGTGAAGCTGGAGTGCTGAAAAACACGGCTCTTGTCTACGGCCAGATGAATGAGCCGCCCGGCGCGCGGTTCCGCGTCGGGCTCACCGGGGTGACCCTTGCCGAGTACTTCCGCGACGAAGAGGGCAAGGACGTGCTCCTGTTCATTGACAACATTTTCCGGTTCGCTCAGGCGGGAAGCGAGGTATCGGCATTGCTCGGCAGGATGCCGTCCGAAGTTGGGTACCAGCCGACACTGGCAACTGAGATGGGGGAGCTGCAGGAGCGGATTACCTCGACGAAGAAAGGGTCGATCACGTCGGTACAGGCGATCTACGTCCCTGCCGACGACCTCACCGATCCGGCGCCAGCGACCGTGTTTTCGCATCTAGACGCCGCGATCACCCTGTCGCGCGACATTGTGGAAAAGGGGATCTACCCCGCTGTCGATCCGCTGCAGTCGAACTCGACGATGCTCGATCCCCATGTCATCTCCCGTGAGCACTATCGTGTTGCCCAGCGCACGCTGGAAATCCTTCAGCGCTACGAGGACCTGCGCGACATCATCGCCATCATGGGGATGGACGAACTGTCCGACGAAGACAAGCTTGCCGTACACCGGGCGCGCAAGGTACAGCGGTTCATGTCACAGCCGTTCCACGTCGCCGAACAGTTCACCAATCGCCCCGGGGCGTACGTCAAACTCGATGACACTATCAAGGGATTCGGAATGATCGTCGATGGCAAGCTCGACGAGATCCCTGAGCAGGCGTTCTACATGGTGGGCACGATCGATGAAGTCCTCGTCCGCGCAAAAGCAATGGGCGGAACCCAAAAAGAAGAGAAACCCACTTCAGAAGAGGAAGGAACTGCAACAGTGGAGACACAACAGGCCTAGATCTCGGACAATTCTGATTTAGGTTAACCGGAGCGTCGTACCTTGTGTGCGACGTTTTTCTTTTGAGCTTACGATTTTGCACGCTTTCGGACATTTGTCCTCTTGACGCATGTTCGATTTAACGCTATAGTAGTTTTAATAAGCGCGAAAGGAAGTAGCGTTTTTCGCTATGGCAGATGCGAAAATATTAGAAAAGGGTCTCAAGCTTTTGGAAGAGCTCGTTCAGAGTGCGGAAGGGAAAACAGCGCTCGAGCTGGCTGATCTCCTTGGCATCCATAAAACAAGCGTTTATCGCTACATCAATACCTTTATCCGGATGGGCTATATCCGTGCGGATGGCAACGGCGCCTATCATGTGGGAAACAAGATCTTAGAGCTGGGGAGTCAGATGCTCCGCCGGATGCCATTGCGGGAAACCGCCCATCCGTTCCTCGTCAAACTGAGTGCTGAAACACAAAAAACGGTCCATCTCTGCATCCTTGATGGAGCAGAGGTTATTTATTTGGATAAGGTCGAGAGCCAACGTAGCCTACCCATCATCTCCCGCATCGGCAGCCGTGCGCCAGCGTACTGTACTGGAGTTGGCAAAGCACTTCTAAGTACTCTACCGACTGATCAGGTTCTCGAACTAATCAAAAGAACCCCTTTAGTAAAACGCACTGAAAATACAATAACCGATCCGCTCAAATTGCTTGAAGAGCTTAAATTCACCAGGGAACGTGGTTATGCAATCGACGACGGTGAGCATGAAGAAGGAATCAAATGCTTCGCTGCCCCAATCAAAGGTTTTGGAGGAGAAGTTATAGGGGCAATTAGCATAACCGGCCTAAAACGAGAGCTTGATGTTGTATCCATAGCAAAAAGATTAATTGACGCCCTTAAAGAAAAGGTAACGGAAATATCATGGCGCTTAGGTGGCAACTTTAGCCCGAAATAAGGAGGTGGTAAATGAACGAAATACAAAAGATTAGGAAAGGGTTCTAACTATATAAAGAGGAAAAGGAGGAGGTAAAATGCGTAAGTTTATAGTGTTACTCATATTAGTAGGATTAGCAGGAGTATTGGTGTTGGGGCAGAATGTATTAACGGTCCTTACTACTCAGTCTCCGCCTAATTTAGATCCGGCTGTAGTTACTGATTATGAATCTGGGATGGTGACTTACAATGTCTATGAGACATTATTGAAATACAATGTTTCTGATTTTAGTATACAACCTTGTTTGGCTACATCTTGGGAGATTTCGCCTGACGGTCGTTCCATAGTCCTCCATCTGCGGCAAGGTGTTAAGTTTCAGGATGGTACACCATTTAATGCGGAAGCAGTGAAGTTTTCTCTCGAACGTACCTTGGCCCTCAATCGAGCACCTGCTACATACCTGAAACCGATTACGAAAGTAGAAGTCTTAGATAACTATACAGTTAAGCTTAGTAGCTCAGAAACTTGGGCTTTTTGGGAAGATGCACTGGCGACCAGAAAGGCTCTTTCCATAGTGTCTCCCACCTATGTCAAAGCTCATGCAACAGCCGACGATCCATGGGCTGCTGACTGGATGAATACACATACTTGTGGAACAGGGCCATACATGGTAGCCGAGTGGGTCAAAGGGCAGTACATTAAACTTGTAAAGAACCCGGATTACTGGCAAGGGTGGAGTAAAAAGAACTTTGACACAGTTTTTGTGCGCATAGTGCGCGAACCTTCGGTGGAAGAATTAATGCTAGCCAGTGGCAAGGCTGATATCGCATATGACATCCCTGCTACGGATCTCCCTAAGCTAGCGACGAATCCTCAGGTTGTTGTTCGGTTGGTCCCGGGAATGGCGCAGTTGTTTTTCCCTATGAAGTGTAATAAAGGGCCATTTGCTAACATATTGGTGCGCAAAGCGGTCACCTACGGAATTAACTTACCTGAAGTCTGCAAGGTTTACCCAGGGGCTGTACAGGCACAAGGGGCAATCCCCCGCAGTATGCTCGGGGCTGATCCGACATTGCCTATCTTCCCTCATGATCCTGTAATTGCTCGGTTACTCCTAGAAAAAGCTGGGTATAAACCTGGACAGCTTACTATAACAATGGTTTATGTGGCAGGAATAGAATGGGAACGCCGCGCAGCTTTGGTAGTTCAACAGAACCTAGCCGATGTCGGCATTAATGTAAAACTCGAAGCAATGCCGTGGTCTACCCTCTTTCCTCTCCTTTCCGATCCGCAGAAATCACCTGATTTCTATATATTTTATTCTGCTGCTCGGTTCGCTGATCCGAACGGTATCCTTAGGGAAACTTTCAGCTCCGATGCTTTGGGTCCCGCTGGATTTAACAATGGATACAGCGATAAGCAATTTGACACCTTGTTGAATGAGGCTACAAAAACTGTTAACCGACAAGCACGAGCTAAACTCTACCAACAGGCAGATCGCATCTTGGTCAACGATGTTCCTGCTATATTTGTGTGGGAAATGCCGTATCCTTTTGTCTACAGAGCGGATATCAAAGGTGTGGTTCCAGATCGGCTTTTCCGCGCATATTACTACTATGAGTTGTACCGAGGATAAATAAGAAATTAAAGGGGCTTCTTCCTATCAAAAGAAGCCCTTTTTTTACTAATTTACGAGGGAGAGTTACAAAAATGGAATACCTGATTGTCGGTGCTAGCGC